>NZ_JAVKEW010000137.1:0-24349 GCF_040226375.1 Coleofasciculus sp. G2-EDA-02
TCGCCCAAACAGCATTCGCGCACAGATGTTTCGGTTTTCTATCAACCTGCCAACGCGAATGCTTCGCCCAAACAGCATTCGCGCACAGATGTTTCGGTTTTCTATCAACCTGCCAACGCGAATGCTTCGCCCAAACAGCATTCGCGCACAGATGTTTCGGTTTTCTATCAACCTGCCAACGCGAATGCTTCGCCCAAACACGTTCAAATTAACCTGCAATATGTTGTAATTGTTCTTCCAGTTGACGAATCGTTTTCGGAAACGGCATCGTCTTGGGTAAAGATAAACTTGACATTAACACCTGCCAAACCTCCCATAAAATGGGTACATCCAGATGTAATTCTGCCAACCTATCACGTTGGCTAAAAATATCTTGTGCTTCTCCTGACATAATCAGTTGTCCTTCATGTAAAATCAAAATCCAATCTGCCCATTCATAAGCAAAGTTCAAATCGTGAGTAGCAATCACTAGAGTAGTTCCAGCGGCGTGAATCCGTTCTAACTCCTCCAGGAGATTAACCATTTGTACGCTATCTAAATAGGCAGTCGGCTCATCTAATAATAATAGTTCAGGTTGCCGTGCCATCACCCCCGCAAGAGCAACTCGCCGTTTTTGTCCTAAACTCAGGTGATGTAAGGGTTGATCGGCTAAGTCTTGTAAGCCAAATTCAGCTAAGATTTGCCCAAGCCGCTGCTTAATTTCTGCCTGAGATAATTTTAAATTACACAACCCGTAGGCAATATCCTCAGCTACCGTTCCGGCGACTAATTGTTGTTCTGGATCTTGAAACGATAGTCCGATTTTTTGTCGCCACTGATTTAGGGAATAGCGGTCATATTTTAATCGTTCGCTTGCCCAGACGATTTGTCCATGCTGGGGTTTTAATAGTCCATCGGCTAAGAATAATAGGGTTGATTTACCCGACCCATTTTGACCGAGTAAGGCGATTTTTTTTGTAGCTGTAATGGAAAAATTTAGTCCATTCAGCGCGGGTTTATGTCCCCCTGGATAAGTATAATAAACATTTTCCAATTCTAGTAATTTTTCGCTCATATAGCAAATCTATTTTAGTTATACATCTCGGCTGAATCAAAGGAACCTAAAACAGGGAGTAAACAACATAAGAAATAAGACATAAGACGAAAGACGAATGACGAATGACAACTAACCAACTCAACTCCTAACAATCCCCCACAACCCAAAACAGCTTCCACTGCATAGCGCTTGGAGTAGCGATAGTGATGGAGTAAGCCAACCGGAAATTCCCCCGTAAACCCCCGTGCTGCCAATCCCAGGGAAAATTGATGATAGCGTTGTAATGTCCGCAAAAATAATTGTCCAACCAGGAGTCCTAAACTATGCATAGTTAAACGCCAAGTGCGATAGCCATTTCGCGCCTGTTGTGCCAATTTTAACTCCTTTGCAGTTTTGAGCAAGATAAACACAAAGCGATACATTAATAGCAGGATATCTGTGAGAATAACTGGTACGTTCAGCCGTCGCATAGTCTGCACAATTTCGATAAAGGGGACAGTACAAAGGATAAAAAACAGACAAGACACACAAGCAAGCGATCGCATGACAACAACGCCAGCTTGTTGACTACCGCTGCGACTGATATAGAGATACCAGGAACCCACACTAATACCACCCAATTGATCAGTTTGGGCAAACTCAATTTGAGTCGTGGGGGCGATATTCACGATTAAAGCAGGTAAACCCATGAGTAAGAATAGAGACGCTAGTGCGATTAATCTCAAGTAAACTCGGCAGCGAATTCCGGCATAACCTACTGTCCATATCCCCATCCATAGAATAATCAGAAATTGAGTCGGTGCATGGCTAAAAAGAGCAATAAACAATACCACCAACGCGAAGATCAATTTTTGGGCGGGGGGAAGATAACGCAGACGATTATGGTACGCGATCGCATCAATTTCGAGAGTCATGTTAATTTATTTAGTCAGACTTTTCATTCCGTTCCGATCGCCCTTTGTATCGTCCAATAACAAAACCGACAATTCCCGAACCAATTGCCCCCTGGGAAACAAATAACAGAGATTCCGTTTCGCCACCAGGCAGTTCAATTAAGGGTTCAAACCAAGGTTCATAGTCAGGATTAACCTCGCCAATTACAGCTTCAGCTTCACCATCAGCCCCGCCAAATTCCGAGTCCTGAACAATTAACAGTGGCACAACGGCGAGAACCACGACTCCCAATATCAATAACCAATTATTCCACCCTATTTTTTCCATCATCACGTTTTAAGATCCTCCTTTAACCAAATTCAATAAGGCTAATTCCTCGCGACTGTAAGACATTAGCCAGTTCCACACCAAAACGGTTAATAATCCTTCACTAATTGCCAGGGGAATCTGAGTCACCGCGAAAATTCCGGCAAACTTGATAAATGAAGCCATAATACCCCCAGTTGCGGCTGGAAATGCCAGCGCTAACTGGAGAGACGTAACCAGATAAGTGAGCAAATTCGCCAAAGCGGCGGCTAGAAAAATAGCGAATTTCTGCGCCCCACTCACTTGCATAATTAAGCGATAAGTGCCATAAGCCATAAAAGGTCCGACAACTGCCATAGAAAAAGCATTCGCCCCCAATGTCGTCAAACCACCGTGTGCCAGCAGCAAGGCTTGAAACAGGAGAACTAAACTCCCTAGTACACTCATACTTAATGGACCAAACAACACCGCGCCCAATCCCGTTCCTGTGGGATGGGAGGAACTTCCCGTCACCGAAGGAATTTTTAAGGCTGATAAAACAAAGGCAAAGGCACCCGACAGCGCCAGCAGCAATTTCAATTCCGGGTTTTGCTGCGAGATTTGTGTCATTGAACGCAGTCCGAGAATAAAAAATGGCAGAAAGACAACCCACCAGAAAATTGCCCAACCTGCGGGTAAAAAACCTTCCATGATATGCATAGCAAAGGCGGGTTGTGGGGCGAAGATAATTAAACTCAAACTCAACCCAGCGATTAAGACTAGATTGATTTTCCGTTGTTTTCGCTTCATTGACAACACTGTTTTCCTCACTGATGTTGCCTGCGGTGAAGGCTTCTTCACCGTTTTATTGTTCATCATAATTTTCTTAGTTTGGTCAATTGACCAAAAGTTTCTTTTTCCCTAGGGCGATAGCTTCCCTAGTCGTTGAGAGAGCAGGTTAGAAATAGCTTGATGTTAGGTGACTCTAAATCTGTAACTATCTAGAGATGGAGTCCCGATGAGACGGAAAGGGTAATCCTACCTCAACCCATTGGTCATTAATTCAAATTCGAGCCACCTCAGTTCATCTAACTGTGCCCCTGGCATTAGGGCGTTCTGTAGCGATCGCCTCACCCATTCTAATTGTGGCAAATTTAGACTATGCACCATCCGTACCTCGCAGATGAAGGTTAATATTTCTTCCACGTCGGCGGGCATTCTGGCTCAGAAACCTGGGTTGGTTTCATCACAGTTGCGGGACAGCGCCGGATTTACACCGAACTTTCCCCATTACCTCTAATGGCTGATCCCCATTAGAACCGACTTAGATTAATACTCTACCATGTCGGTTCGGCAATTTGGGGATTGGGGATTGGGGATTGGGAATTGGGGATTGGGAATTGGCGATTGGGGATTGGGAATTGGCGATTGGGCTGTCGCATTTGCGCTATGCGTGTTGGCATAAAACCGAGACATCTGGGCGCAAATGCGACAGCCCCTACAAACCTGCCAGACGTAGCATGCTACGTCTCTACATTGCTCCCTCATCTCCTTTGAATTACCACAAAACCTGTGTCAAAAGTATAAGCTGGTTTTATAGAGATGATTAGCTCAATCTATAAAACTTGAGATTATCACTCTAGAAGAGTAGTGGGATTTTGACCGGGGAAGAACATGATTAAATCCTGGATGGTAATTGGGACTGTAACCCTGTTAGTGGCGTTGGCTGGTAACTGGTTAACATCCGATGATGTCCGATGGTTCAACCGTTTGCGCCGTCCCCGATGGTTAACGTTTGAGTCGGCGATTCCTTTCATCTGGACGGTTATTTTTATTTGTGGGGCATGGTCAGCTTATGTGGTATGGGATACTAATCCAGGGCGTCCTCAAACGTGGCAGATTTTGGGGTTATATTTGCTGTTGGAAATAGTAACAATTGCCTATACGCCAGTGATGTGCCGACTTCGCAGTCTCAAGGTGGGTACAATGATTGGGGGGACGGGGGCTATATTAAGTATTATTTTGGCACTTTTGGTTTATCCTATCTCAGTTTGGGCAGCGGTTTTGCTATTACCTTATATTATTTGGAGTCCGATTGGAACCTATACGACTTGGGCGATGATTCGGCTGAATCCAGAAGCAGAATAGGTGTGGATTGAAGCGTATTTGATTGGAAATATATCACCTTTGGTGGTCGTGTAGGGGCGGGTTTCACTACCATCTTTTCGGTTGCATCCAGATGTGACTAAACCCGACCCGACTTGATCCTTCGCTTCCCGTGAAAAGATCTGTATAGATTCTAATTTTATTGAAGCCCAAGACAATCTCAAACAAGCACAACAGTTGTTGGAATCACAAGAAAATTAGACCTTAAATCTGGTGCGTTACAGCGTACTTACTTATGTTCTGAATTAATAACCATTAATCCCAAAATTTGCCTAACGCACCCTACGAGTATAACCAATGGTATTATTTTAGCGGTATCCTCTACATGGTCATAATCTGACATTCTGAACGGATCGAAGTCAGCCTAAATCTAGGTATTGTCAATAATCCAAATCAATCTGGATTGCTAAAACCATTCATCCGACTTAATTGTCGTACCTTGACCCACCCCACCTTTGATGACTCAACTTGGAGCCTTATTTCCTGATGAATTTACTCAGAGGTCGATTGCAACGCTTAACCCAACAGTTACCTGATTTAGTGGATCAACTCCCTGATGAAAGCTTGGCAGACGCCTGGAAAGTTCTGCAACCGCTCTATTATGACTTGTATATGCTCTCCGCCATGCAAGAATCCATGCGAACGATTCGACCTGGAGATGCGATGACCCGCGAAGAGGCGCTGCGACTGCTTAATCTGCCCTAAAATCTTCGCAGAAAGATTAGAATGATTCGTGGGGAATCAGAATATATCCTGTGAGCCTAGAAGTACGCTATGCACGGTCTTTCCTACAAGATCTCAAAAACTTAGAGTCGGCTGCCTATCAGCAGGTCTATGAGATGGTTTTTGAGAAGTTCATCCATCTCAGAAGCATTCACGACTTGCCAGGGCTTCACCCCATCGGCTCAGATGCTATTTTTTACCGATTTACCATCGATAACTATATGGTGGGGATTGAAGTGACGGGTCACATCGTCAAGTTTTTGCGCGTGTTGCCCAAGCCGTATATTTGAGGACGCAGCAGGCTTTCAGAAGGCAGAGGGAGCAATGTAGAGACGTAGCATGCTACGTCTGGGAGCAGGGGAAGAATTGGCTTATAAGACTAAGCCACTGAAAAAGGAAAACTGACAACTGATCCCCGGACAACATACACTTGTGATTGGTAAAAACAGGAATTTGAGAAGCTACTTATGGACGCCGCTGCACTCTGGCAACGCTATCAGGACTGGCTCTATTACCACCAAGGGTTAGACTTTTACCTCGACGTCAGCCGTATGCGATTTGATCATGCCTTTGTCGAGGCGATGCGACCTAAGTTTGAGAAGGCGTTTCAGGATATGGAGGCATTGGAGGGGGGTGCGATCGCGAATCCTGATGAAAATCGGATGGTTGGTCACTATTGGTTACGAGATCCTGACATAGCGCCAACCCCCGAACTGCGTCAAGATGTCCTCACAACCTTAGAGAAGATTGAATCCTTTACCTCGAAAGTCCATAGTGGTGCGATTCATCCCCCAGGTTCATCTAAATTCACCGATATTCTTTCCATTGGCATTGGCGGATCAGCATTAGGTCCTGAGTTTGTCGCTGATGCCCTTGCCCCTAACATCCCACCCCTAGCGATTCATTTTATAGATAACACTGATCCGGCGGGAATTGATGCCACAATTGCTAAACTGCAAGATCGTTTAGCTAACACACTCGTCTTAGTCATTTCTAAATCTGGAGGAACTCCGGAAACCCGCAATGGCATGATTGAGGTAAAAAAAGCTTACGAATCCCAGAAACTAGACTTTGCTACCCATGCCGTGGCGATTACGGGTGAAGATAGTAATTTAGAGAAACTGGCGAAATCCGAAGGGTGGCTGGCAACCTTTCCCATGTATGACTGGGTAGGAGGACGCACCTCAGAACTGTCAGCGGTGGGACTGTTACCCGCAGCACTGCAAGGGATTGATATCCGCCAAATGCTGGCAGGTGCGAAGGAAATGGATAGTGCCACCCGTGTCCATAATCTCCAAGAAAACCCGGCGGCGTTGCTGGCACTCTCCTGGTATTTTTCTGGGAATGGTAAGGGTGAAAAAGATATGGTGGTTTTACCTTACAAAGATAGCCTGCTGTTATTTTCCCGCTACCTCCAGCAATTAGTCATGGAATCCTTGGGTAAGGAAAAAGACCTCGATGGTAATACTGTACATCAGGGAATTGCAGTTTACGGCAATAAAGGCTCAACGGATCAACATGCTTACGTGCAGCAGTTGCGCGAAGGGGTTGCCAATTTCTTTGTCACCTTTATTGAAGTATTGCACGATCGCGAGGGACATTCCCCAGAGGTAGAAGCGGGGGTAACTTCCGGTGACTATTTATCCGGTTTATTACAGGGAACCCGAAAAGCCTTGTATGACAATCAACGGGATTCAATTACCGTGACAATTCCCCAAGTCAATCCTCGCACGGTTGGAGCGCTGATTGCTTTATATGATCGGGCTGTGGGATTATATGCCTCCCTGGTTAATATCAATGCTTACCATCAACCAGGAGTGGAAGCCGGTAAAAAAGCCGCCGCTGCTATTTTAGATTTACAGAAACGGGTGATTCAGGTGTTGCAAGATCAGGGAGAACCCCTATCCTTATCAGAGTTGGCACAAAAAGCAGGGGCGACTGACCAAATAGAAGCCATTTATAAAATTCTGCGCCATCTCCACACTAATCAACGGGGTGTTGTTTTAGAAGGAAAACTGGGAGAACCGAGTAGCTTAAAAGTGTCTGCGGTTTAATTGCCCAAACAACCACGTACCCGTAATAAACCTTCTGCCTTTTTCTATATAGCAGCAGACAGATAGCTTGGGACAAATGAACTTTGGTAGAGACGTTCCGCCGGAACGTCTCTTATTTTTGTAGTTTGCCTTCTTAGAGTTTAGGTTGAATAACTTCCCCTAACCACTGCCACCAGCTACGATTAGCCTTCATCTTAGTTCTGAGAATGGATAAATTTTTCCGAAAAATAGCCGTATTAGGATGATCATCTCCTAAATGCTGTTCACTCAAACTTAATGCCTGAACCAATAGTGATTCCGCTTCTCTGTAGCGTTTTTGAGAATTGTAGAGTCCCGCTAAATTGTTGATGCTAGTCGCGACACCCGGATGGCAATTGCCTAAGATAGATTTTCTTAGCTCTAAGGATTGCAAGTAAAGAGGTTCAGCTTCACTGTAGCGACCTTGAGTATAGTACAATAATCCCAAATTGTTGAGGCTACTGGCAACATCAAGATGGTAATTGCCTAAGAAAGATTTTCTCAGCTCTAGGGCTTGCAAGTAAAGAGGTTCAGCTTCACTATAGCGACCTTGAGCATAGTAAAGTCCTGCCAGATTATTCAAGCTACTAGCAACATCGATATGATGATTACCTAACAGATGTTTTCTCAGCTCTAAGGCTTGCAAGTAAAGAGGTTCAGCTTCACTGTAGCGACCTTGAGTATAGTACAATCCTGCCAAATTATTCAAGCTAGTGGCAACATCAAGATGTTCCTCGCCAAAAGCGGCTTGGGCGATGGATATGCAGTGCCTAAACCAGGATTCTGCCTGATCAACCATTCCCTGATGCTGATAAAATCTGCCTAAGCGATCAAATAGCCAAAGTAAATCTGTTAATCCTTGACCTTTATAGAATTTGCCCAAACTGTCAAATAAGCAGAGTGAATCCTCATCCCTTACGGCTGATTCTAGGGTTTGAAGTATTTCTTGAATGTGGGGCAGTATCTCTTCCAAGAAGGTTATCTGTTCTGGGGTAGGAGAATCAGGAATTTGCTGAACCCGTTCAACAAGAATAGCCGTAAAAGCCTGCCTGAAGTCATCAGCATGGAGTTTTTTGAAAGGTGGTGCTTTGTTCTTGCTTTTTGGGGAAACTCCTGAATTGGCAATTTGAGATTTGTCTCGTTGACACGAACAGGTGGGATTCGTAATCGGAAAATAGAGTTGCTGATCAATAGGGCAATTTTCACTGGAACCAGGGACGTCAGGATAAGGGGAGAGGAATGAATGCCATTCTCTCGGAGGTGGCGTCTGCTGAGTTGAGTAGTCGTAGGAAATTGATTTTGGCAAAGGCTGACTATCTGGTTGAGGTGGCTTGGGGATTGGCTGGGACAACCGTTTGGGAAAAGGATAAGGAGGGCGAGATACAAAAATGGCGGGTGAATCTAAAGCTTCCAATTTTTGGCGAAAAAACTCCCGAATTAAGGGCTGAACTTTGTAGAAACCTTGGCGATTTGCCACCGACTCAATCAAACGCCACTGATAAAGTTGGGTTTGAGCTTGGTTGAGATCTGCCTGTCTCCAGTGCAAGAAGTCACTAGCAGATTCTAACCATTGCCAGCGCCAGAGGGTTGGGGCAAATAAGCTCAAAAGTTGACCTACTTGTTGGGTTATGGGATTGAGTTCTCTCCAGATGTATTCTAAAAGGGTATTGATTCCCCACTGGAGTGTCGGCTGGCTTGGCGGTTTAGTTGTTTGATCAGGATATCGCTGCGCTTCCAGCCGTTTGAGTATATCGGTTAAAGACAAATCGGGGTGTTGTGCTAAGTATCGCCCGACTAACTCTATGCCTAACGATAGATATCCCAGCCATTCACACAGTAGAGGTAAAACTTTCCGTGCGCCCCGATCCTGCAACATGCGTTCTTTACCCAGTAGGGCTATCAAAAGTTTCCACGCTTGTTCTGGTGACAGCACATCTGGGGAGTGATCCCCTTTCCCGCCTTGATCTGGCTGCTGCATTGTCATATTTAATCGTTCAGATAGAGTCTGAGCGCCATTTGGGTACTCAATGAGCTTGTGCGATCGCATCCTCTGAGATAGCCATGCTGGTGTCTGAATTGGATGAGCTGAACCTTGCTTAGCTAAACCGCGTTCAAGCATTCTCCCCTACAAAGCGTGACAATCTACTCAGCAAGGAGTAAGGGTTCTGGCTTGCTGTTACACGATGGTAACTCGCTCTTTTTTAGTGATGAGTGGTTTCCATTTTCCAGCAAACGCGGCGAGCCTCCCACCCTTTTACCCGCTTTTGTGCCAAGCGCTAGAGGAGTTGCCCTCTCAAAGGCGCTCAAAACCGTAAGACACTGTAAAACAAGTAATACAGTTAACATTGTATGATAATTTACTCAAACGCTGCAATCAACTTCGCGCCGAGAAGCCATTCAAGTATTCGGGAAGAATCAATACAGCACTTTTCAGTTGAGTAGAACCCAAAATTAGTAAGATTGTATAATATAATGTTTGGGATTATAAATTTATTGAATTGAGTTCCCTAATCTCAACCGTTAAGTTTAATTGTGTCCACCCACTTATATATGCCCTATAGTCAATTCAAAACTATCGCTCAAGCTAAAGCGGCTTTCCAGCTAACTGTCATTGAAGGCAGTCGCTTTTTGCCTGAAACTTCTCCAGTTGCCCCTTCGCCAACTCTCTCAGATTACTTACAGGAAACGTTACCGATTGTCGCTACCTCTGGTAGTGAAAAAGCCCGTTCGGAGGGTATTATCTATCCAGTATTAATCGATGTCAGAAAAGCACTTAATCGCCAAGTGAGTGTCTTCTCCGGTGAAGAATTTAATGTTGACGAGTCGGTCGGTCTTAATGGCTTGTGCGATTTCCTGTTGACTCGTTCAACAGAAGTCTTAGAAATTGAAGCACCAGCAATGATTATTGTGGAAGCTAAAAAGACTGACCTCAAATTGGGCTTTGGGCAGTGTATTGCCGAAATGGTTGCGGCTCAACGCTTCAATGAGGGACAAGGACAACCTATTTCGACGATTTACGGCAGTATCAGCAATGGCAATCAGTGGCAATTTCTCAAGCTGGAAGGAATGACTCTATTCATCGATTTGGCAGTCTATCCCTTGCCGCCAGTTGAGGGTATTCTTGGTGATCTTGTCTGGATGGCTCAAGCCCATTAAGAAGGGAATAGGAAGCCGTTAACAATAGACGAAAAAGCAGATACCCTAAAGCTGTGCAGCATTGGAGTCTTAGAGACTTCTTGGATTAGGTTTCTCGATTCAAGGCTGACATCATCGCCTGTTGACTAACCAGTTGATAAACTTCCCGAAAATACTGCATAACACGACTATCAGCCGCTGCTAAGGGAATCGTGCCTAAGACATCCAATACAGTACGGTTGTCTGGAGGAGGAGTAATTACAACCAGAGAGGGATCAAGAGGTTCTTCGTATTGCCAAAATTGCTCAAGTTTAATCGGAACAGAAACGGCTGGTTCTCCTTCATTTTGCTGATTGTCATCTAATCGACTGGATTTAACCTCTGATTGACTTGATTTGGACTCAATCTCTGCTTTCTTCTCAGGTTTTAGTTCTACACTCCCCGTACTGCGTAAGCGACGCAAATCATCCAGAATTTGGGCTTTAGTGCGTCCCCGTAACTGGAATAATACAAAGGGATCTTCACTAAATCGATCGCCTAATTGATAGTAAATTGCACCAATATGTTTACAGGGGTTTTGCGGATCAGGGCAACTACATTTTGAATGAATATCCGAAAGAGTGAATGGAAATAAACTCAACCCATTAGCGGTGAACACCTGCTCAATATTTTCCGGCATTTCTCCGGCTAATAATTGAGCCGAATAAATACATTCTTGCGCCATAGTTTCCACCACATAACCCCAGTCTTCATCGGTAAACGGGTCAATTGATAGGGAAACTCGATAGGGTTCGGGTTCTGTTCCTTGTACCCGTGCCAACACCTGAGGACCTTCAAACTCAATACTGAGGACATTGCCTTCTTTGGCGTATTTGCGGGCGCGTTCCAAACGCTTTTTAAAGCGATAGGAATTGAGTAAGTCTATCCAGCGTTGCACCCACCAGGGAGGAGTTTCAATTTCGTAGGACTGCATAAATAATTTATAAATACTGTAGGGTGGGGATTGCCCACCAGCCTGGCAGGAGCCTGCCATTCAGCTTAAGAGTATAATCACTAATATCATATCAGTTTGGGTCGTTCGTCTATCATACCCATAGTTATGGGGACAAAAACTTACCCTTCTATCCTTCTACCTTTTTCCCACTATACACAACTGATATTACCGAACTTGGTATGATTCATGAGAATTTATGGAAACCGACAGCTAAAAACTGTACCGGGCTTAGAAACCCGCCCGACACCAGCACGGGTACGGGAGGCGGTATTTAATATCTGGCAAGGTGCGATCGCACAATGTCGTTGGCTGGATCTCTGTGCGGGTACAGGTGCGATGGGCGCTGAAGCCCTCTGTCGCGGCGCATCTTTAGTGGTAGGCATTGACAAATGGGGCAAAGCCTGTTCCATTATGCAGCAGAATTGGCAGCACCTTGCTCAGCCTGAGCAAACTTTCCAGGTGGTGCGGGGAGATGTGGTGGGGCGATTAAAAACCCTGGCTGATCAGCAATTTGACCGGATTTACTTTGATCCCCCTTATGCCAGTGATTTGTACAATCCGGTTCTAGAAGCGATCGCTCATTATCAACTCTTGGCGGATCAAGGTGAATTAGCGGTGGAATATAGCCCTAAATACTGGACACCTCAACCCATTACCCCCCTAGAAATTTGTCGCCAGAAAGTCTACGGTAACACAGCCTTAGCTTTTTACCACCTCAGGGGGAAGGAATGAGAGTTTTGACCCTTAGCAACGCTTTTCGGGTATGGCGCGTGAGTTAACTCCCCCATCTCCCCCACCTCCCCCACCTCTCCAACCCCTAACCCAAGGGCTGGGAGTGTTGTTGATTATAATCCCAATTCGTTCCCCCGCTTATATTGGAGGTAGGCGGCGACAAATAATCCAGCCAAAGTCACAGGGATTAAGCCGAGAACAATTCCCGACAGCAGTGGTTCGATCATGATCGTTCTCCAAAGACTAAGTTTTTTTACTTGTTTCTCATCCTACTAGGTGAGATGACCCAATTGCTACTCAATACCAGCAA
Organism: Coleofasciculus sp. G2-EDA-02; assembly: GCF_040226375.1. Taxonomy (NCBI): domain Bacteria; kingdom Bacillati; phylum Cyanobacteriota; class Cyanophyceae; order Coleofasciculales; family Coleofasciculaceae; genus Coleofasciculus; species Coleofasciculus sp. G2-EDA-02. The sequence goes on from NZ_JAVKEW010000137.1 coordinate 12,348, forward strand.
GACTAGGGAATCAGCAGATTCCGGATTGCTGGCTGCACTACATCCATGATTCCAACTTGCTTACTTAGTCTATAAATTTTAAGCTATGTTTATTAATCGACATACTTCTTTCCAATCTGTTACACTATTACCCTCCTGGGTAACTCTACCTGTGTTGCAGTGTAAGTCCAGTTTAACTTTGTTCAGAAATTCTCAACTTGGCAGGAGATCCCTTGGAGAACCAGCTTGACCAACCTCAAGTCCTAGTCCGGCGGATTACCATGGTGGTACTCGCGCTACTGTTCGTGATCGGCATCAGTATCTTCGGATTTCAGATGCTGCAAGTTTCCGATCCTTATATGCAGAAAGTTTTGTCCCTCAAAGGTGATCCAGTTCGAGGACAGGCTATTTTTGAAATCAACTGTGCCGATTGTCATGGTATGCAGGCTGATGGCAAGGTCGGACCTAGCTTACAGCATATTTCTAAACACCGATCGCCGAGTGGTTTGATTGAGCAGGTGATTAGTGGTCAAACCCCGCCGATGCCAAAGTTCCAGCCTAGTCCTCAGGAAATGGCAGACTTGTTAACTTATTTGGAAAAACTGTAGGTTGAATGATGAATTCCCTGGTCTTTTGTGTACTACGTCTGTACGGATGAATCGCCTTTGTTTTGATGACTTGTGGAAGCCGTCACCCCAGCGCTCGCGGATAGAAGTAGCCACCCTAAGGTATTCACCCGTAGGTCAAAGAGGGTGACATCCAGCATATTGAATAGGATACAGCCACCGAATGCGACTAAATAACTAAAGACGATTAATCGATCGCCACTTGAGAGCGATCGCGCTTTGTTGATCCAGAGAACGCCTTGCCCGAAAATCCAGCCAACTAAGCTACAAAATAGGATTGTAGCCGGAATACCCGCTTCAGCCGTCAACATCAGGATAAGATTATGGGGATGACCTAGCCACAGATCCATCTGCTGTTCGTAAAGTAGCGTGAAATTCCGCAATCCCCAACCAGTCCAAGGGCGCTGCTGAGTCAGGGACAAAGCAAAGCGCCATTGAGTTATCCGCATCAACGCCACGGGGCGATCGGGATGAAGCTGATCCGTGAGTCGCGCCCAAAAGTAAGCCGGAACAATCATTCGCAACCCTTCCCGTAAGGGTGAGGGACTAAACGCCGCTCCTAATACAGCGACAGCCGCAGCAACGACTATCCCCACTAAGGGGCGCCAGCCTTGGTAAAGTGCAAAAGCCAGACTCGCGACAATCACGCCACCCCAAGCATTTCGGGAATGAGTAAGGATAAGCGCGATCGCATTAGCAATTTCCACCCCAGTTAAAAATAAGAGGACTCCCCCTGCTTCCCCCAGAAGGGCGGGTTTAGTTAAGTTATCGGTTTGGCGCCATAAGTTATCCGTCAAACCCGCCCCGGCTCCCCCAGCTTCCCCGGCTCCCCCAGCTCCCCCAGCTCCCCCAGCTCCCCCAGCTTCCCCGGCTCCCCCGGCTCCCCCGGCTCTCTGCTGTCGCCAAGCTTGAAACGTCTCAATCCAGAGTCCTAATCCTAAAGTAAAGACAATTTGCAGATAAGCCGCCAGGATATTGGCATACATGAATACCGAAGCCATGCGCCCCGGTGGATTTCCTTGGGCTTCTAATACCCAACCCAACAAGGCGGGAAACTGCGGCGGATGCGCCCAACCGAGAAATAACTGCCCAAAGCCGAGGATGACAACCAGTACAGAAGGAATCACCAGAATCCAAGCCAGACGCCGTAGCTGGGCTGGTGTTTGAATTAAGGCACTGAATGCGGCAAAAAAAGCTAAGAATGGCAGGAAATTGGCTAAACCGAGGAATGCTTCCGTGGGGTTATAGGCTTGCGTCGCGCTGAAAATTAGCCAAAGACTCAAGATTCCCAGTCCCCAGTTTAGAGGACGCCGAATAATCCGGCGATAGTCTTGCCACCAGGTTCCGATTAAGGCAAAACCCACACCCACAGCCCCCACAGCCGGAAACCAGGGAAAGATAAAAAATCCGACTTGGGCGCAATTCCAAGCGCCCTGCAAGCGTGGTTGAGGGTGGCGAGTGAGCAGATATTTATCGATTTTTTCCAACACAAGCCAGAGGGCAGACAGCCAAATAAGCTTACTGTAGCAAAATTGTAGACACAACTCTGGGCGGTTGAAACCGCAGCTACACAAACTTGCACCCGCCTTCGCGGGTTTCAAAACTTAGCTTTTCGTTAGTCCGCGTAGGCGGACTTTGTTTGTATAGCCGTGATTTCTAATCGCCATAGCTTAAGGGCTGTGGTTTTTCCAGGCTCTCGTTCCCAGGCTATGCCTGGGAATGCCTCTGTTGAGGCTCCGCCTCCTTTGACAAGCGGCTCCAGCCGCTTAAGGAGCATTTCCACCCTAAAGCTGGAAACGAGAATGGGTAAGGGTTGTGACTTAAGTTGACACCAATGCACGTCAATACGCCCCTACTATCGTTTTTTGACGACGCCGATTTTCTAACTGATGATGGTAAAATGCGCTTCTGTCAAGAGGTTAGCATTCACTCCCTGGAGAATAGCTAACTTCTCCTGTTGAACACTAATCAGCGTATTTTTTCCATGCTCACCGAACGACCAGATTGTTCACCTCTTGCTGCACCATCAAGACGGAAGCCATTGCTGCCGTCCAAGCCAGAGAGGTTGAGGATGGCTTTGACGCCATCCCGGCTGCCAAACACCACATAACTGAAGCCAGGACCCGCTGTGTAAGCGCCAATAATCAGGTCATCAATGCCATCACCATTTATATCCCCTGCACTGCTCACTGAACTGCCAAATTCGACAACTGTTGGTGTACCATCGAGACGGAAGCCATTACTGCCATCTAACTGAGAGAGGTCGAGGGTGGAGCTAAAACTATCCCGGCTGCCAAATACCACATAGCTGGAACCAGAATTACGACCGTTATTATCGGCAAAACGTGCGCCAATAATCAGGTCATCAATGCCATCGCCATTTATAGGGACAAAACGCCACCGACTCAAAAATCCCCCGTTCCAAGTCAACATATCCAAACTCCCCTGTGCCAGAATTAAGCAACCAGAGCTTATCCCCATACACTCGCGGTGAATGAGGCATGGATAACCCTGTCACAATCACCTCATTGCTGCCCACATCAACCACACAACCGCCATCGCGCCGTTTATCCCGCCAGCCATCAGCAACATCCGACTGACTCACGGCTGTCACATACGTCAGTTGTCCTTCTCCCATCGCCAAGCCATTCAGGTGACACCTATCTTCAGCCGCCAGCTTGGAAATAAACGGCGGTTGCCATACTGGAACAAAACTGTGAGTTTCGCTCACCGTCGCCAAACAGCTAAATAGGGTATTGACAAAGATGGGGGAATCCCCCCCAGCCCCCCTTTGTAAGGGGGGAGCAAGAGATCCCCCCCCTTTTGAAGGGGGGGTTAGGGGGGGATAAACCACCGCCACATCATGGACATCCAAATCCCCCGTGACATAACCCACTTGCGGCACATAAAGACAGTCATAACCGTTGTGAATTTGTCCTGCTTCTAGAACATTTTCAAACCGCCATAACTGATACAGCGAACTCATATAAAGGGTGGAGCCATGGATACACAACCCCATACACCGCTCAAACGTGCGCTCAAATATTGACAATTGTCCCGTCGGTTGTAGTCCAATAAAAAACACCTTCCCAGCTTGATACGTGGTAAAAGCAAGGCTGAGATTTTGCTCGGCTAACCAAGCGGTGAATTGCCGGGAACCTGTTAGTTCTAGGGACGGGGGATTCGTAGAGGATAATGGTGATTGATTCACCATGAGCGATGCCTCTATATGTAAACAACAATTTTTCTCTATAGAGACAATAGTATTAATTGACACAGAAAAATTAAGTCAAGTCACATCTTCACTGAATCTTCATAAATAAAAATGGAATATGACTGTTTATTGCTAAATATTCTATTTATTAAACAAATGTAAGCTTTTATGAAATGGGAGGCAGAGCCTCCAGGGGAGCATTCCCAGGCAGAGCCGGGGAACGAGGCTAAGGCAGAGCCGGGGAACGAGGCTAAGCTAAACGGGTTCCCAACATTCGCTCCGCAGCAGGCGAATTTGTGCTAACGCTAAGATAGTTGGGATAATCCGACCGTAATTTGTCGCGATCGCACGCCAGCCTAAGTCGGCAAAAAAATAGCCCCACAATACCGGTCCGACAAAAGCGAATAAGGTGCGAGTTGCCCCATAACGCGCTGCATTCGCTGCCATTCCCCGCTTCGCCGTTTGCAGCACCAGATAATTCTGAAACTGAGTCGCCGCTGCTGCACCCCCCTGAACCGCTGCTTGTTTTGCCACTTGATACCGGGCAAAATGGATGGCAAACTGACGCGCCACCTGTTTGAGAATAATCGGCTTAACAACAGAAGACACGGCTAACGCCGAACCGCCCTTAATCAACAAATCCATCGGATTGTGCTGGATATGCGCCGGTAAGGGTTGGGATTGATTCGACTGAGCTAATGAGCGCTTTACCTGCACAGTAATCGATTTTTGTTCAGCGGGAGGTAATTTTTTCCAGGCGCGACTCATCAGGTTAAGAAATATTTCTTCCTCGATATCCGTAGTTGATAGTTTTTTGGAATAAGGGATCTTCAGGTAACGGCAAACCTGAATCAGCGCTTGTCGGTAGGTAAAGTCCTTCGTGCGTCCCTTAAGTACCGTCACCCCATCGGCGGCTAAAAAGCGAAACCGTTGCTCTAGAGCATCCAACCACGCCTGCCGATCTTGACTTTGAACCTCGATGGGTTCAGGAGTTTGAATATAGTCTAGAGGATTAAACTGACGACGGAACAAAATTTGTGTCAGTTGCTGTAATTCGTCTTCCGTTGCCAGTTCTAAGGCGCTTCTGAGTTCATCCAATGGTCTACCCTCCAACCCCTATAAACCCTACTGCTCTCTATTCTACCTGTATACTTAACTTCAACCGGACAGGAGAATCTGTAGTGTTTGATATTGCGATTATCGGTGCAGGTATGGCAGGACTAATCTGCGCTCAACAATTGTACCAAGCTGGGTATCGAGTCGTTGTGTTAGAAAAGTCTCGTGGCGTTGGTGGGCGAGTGGCGACTCGACGCATTCAGGGAACTCCTGTTGATCATGGTGTACCGTTTCTCTTGGCTAAGGGCAAGTTATCACAGCAACTGATTCAGACATTGTGCGATCGCGGCATCCTTCACCTGTGGAGGGATAATCAAAATGAGTCTGAATACCCATCTCCTCGCTATATCGCCCCCAACGGAATCACCGCCGTTGCCAAATATTTGGCTCAGGGTTTAGATATCTGGTTCTCCTGTCGCGTCTATGCGATCGCGCCTACCCCTGAACAAACCTGGCATATTACCTACCATACACCTGACCAGACACACAACGAGTTGACCGCATCTGCAGTCGTTATGGCGATTCCCGCCCCCCAAGCCTTAACATTGCTCGAACCCTTGGATCAGAGGGTGTTCTCCTCAAATTTAATAGAAAGTCTACAGGCAGTTAAATTTGACCCCTGTCTCAGTGTCATGGCGGGTTATGCGAGCCCCCAACAACCCCCATTAAAGTCATACTCGATAAAATGTTCTCCAGATGATAATTTAGCCTGGATTGGTTTAGACAGCAGCAAACGTTCTGATGCAACTTCACCGATTTATGTTCTTCATAGTACAGCTAAGTTTGCTCAACATTATCTAGATGCTCCCGATTTACAAGGGGCGGGTCAACAATTACTTGCTCATGCGGCTCAATTACTCGTTCCTTGGCTCAAGTCCCCGGATTGGTTCCAAGTGCATCGCTGGCGCTATGCCTTTCCCCGAACTCCCGCCCATCAAGATTGCCTTGTGACAACAGCACCTTTACCCCTCGTCTGTTGTGGCGATTGGTGTGGGAATAATTTAATTGAAAGTGCCATGAAGTCAGGATTCGCCGCAGCGCTTAATATTAATCAACAATTGCGGCAACTTTCCTTGCCCGATGACGTCATCACTCATCAGTCATAAATTGGCAAAAACCGACCGATTTTCAAGGAGAAAGAATATATGAATTTTTCTCTCCTGATAAATAAATTCATTAGGTATTTATCCTCTGATCAAATTCTTCATGAAAGCTTTATATACAATCATCGAAATTTAGATTAAATTAAGTAACAGAAAGAGCAAACTCAGTTAAAGACAGACAACCTTCATCTATCAGGTGAATTTTAGACGGTTCCAACGAATAGCTCTTTAAATCAGGTGCGCTACAAGTTTATACTCCTTGTTGAAGCCGTCTATTCACAGACAGGGGTAATCTGCAAAACCGTTGAATACGGTTGATACTCCAGGAGTATCACAACAAACGCAGGTAATTTTTAGAGGGAACTACCAATGACGACCAGTGCGACTGCCCTAAAATTCATTCTCACACCCGTGGCAATTTCAGCAACCGTATTTGCCGCCTTGACCCTACCCCTCAATCTGTTCGGCTCCAAGCCGGTGACAATTCAAGTTCAAGAAGAACCGATTTTTTTTGGCGAATTGAAAGAATTTGCACCTCAATATCTAGGAGTGGCAGGTTTATTAAGCGCAGGCGTAGGACTAACGAGTGTGGCGATGATGGGGTGGCAAAAGTCTTCCCGGAAATCGGCTGAAGTTGAACAAGAACTGGCAAAATTAGCCCAAAATCTAGAAGACAAGCAAAAACTGCTAGACAAAATCAGAAGCTCACAATCCCAGTTGGATGCTTCTGGGCTACAAAACTGGTTGGATAAACAGACAACCCAATCGACCAGTACAACGCCCCTCCCTGACATTCAGACACTTCTGTCTCTCGAATCAGAAGCCCCAGAGACAGAAGTGTCTTTGCAAACCCGATTAGAGCAACAGGTATCGCCGAATTCGGATTCAGCATCGGTGGATGTGACTGAGGCGCAACCGCAAGTGGAACCGCAGGTGATTAATGAAGCATCGATTACCTCGGCTCAAGCCAACTCGATGCAAGCACTCGCCGCATCGTTAGCGTCAGCTCAAGCCGTCTTCGGTAATACCTCAGCCCAGAATGCACAACCGTCATTATCAACAACAACCTCAGAAGTCGAGAAAATTGACCATCAACTCGAACAAATGATGGCACAGATTATATCCATGCGACAGGCATTACAGTCAAATCAGCAGGCTGTTACGAGTAGCGTTGAGGAGGGTAGCGAACGGCGTCACGGTTTAAAGTTAGTCAGTTAGCTATCTTTCGGGGCAATTCATGAATTGTCCCGATTCGTTCTAAGTTATCAACTGGGTGGCAAATGCTAACGCCTCGTCACGAGTTGAAACCTTGCCTTCAATCCTGGCGATTTGAATCTGTGTGAGTAACTGTCCAATTTGAGGACTAGGCGGTAACTGCAACTGTTGCATCAAATCATGACCGGTTACTAGGGGAGTCGGATGAGCTACTTGATCCTCAGGGGTTAGATAACGATTAATCAAGGGAGCTATTTGATCAACAGATAGTCCTGCGGCGACGGCTAGAACGGCTAAAGCTGGGAAAACTGACCCGACATTTTGAAAGAAAAAATACTGATGTCTTAAGGTCATTGGCGAGGTAACATGAGATAAAAGTTGGGGTAAGTATTGAATCATAATGAACACCGCCCGAATTTCGGCGCGGCTATACTTTAACCGTAAAAGTTGGGCTTCGGCTGCTGCAACCGTAGAGGGTAACAGGTTTGTCAATTTGGCTAAACTCAGCCACGATAAGGACTTGCCACTTACTGGGGTTTCCAGTTGGCTGCCTAATCTGTGCCACCTTTGAGCCAGAACAATCGCGGCGTTGTCAGTTGTCGCGATTTGGGCTAAATTCTGTGCATTCCCATGACTGAACCAGTGGTGAAGTAATTGATCTTGCCAAGCGGCGGTAAGCCAAGGTGTTCCTTGGGGAGATTGGAGTAGGTAGTTCAACTCTACCTGTACCCGTTCGGCTGCCATTTTTGCCAGTAAGGGAGAAAATTGGCGAATTGTGGATTGAGTCGTCGGTTCTATCGTAAAACCCAGTTGAGCAGCTTGGCGATAGGCTCGAAGTAATCGTAAGGGATCATCCTGGAGATTCGCCGGGGATACCATGCGGATAATCCCTGCACGGCAATCGGCTACACCCTGCAAGGGGTCAATGATTTGGCGGCTCTGGGGATTATACGCGATCGCATTAATGGTAAAATCACGTCGATACAGGTCAGTCTCTAGGCTTTCCCCTTCCTGTTGAGCGATATCAACGGTTGCGGTATCAAAAACGACTCTGGCAATCTGTCGCGCCTCATCTAGCACCACAAACCCAGCTTGATAATGACTTGCCAGCTCTCGTGCGATTGTCACCGCGTCAGTTGGAACAACAAAGTCCAAGTCCAAATAGTCAGCCTGTCGTCCCAGCAACGCATCTCGTACCGCCCCACCGACTAAACAGGCTTGAGGTGATAACCACTCTAAGCTGAAGGGAAAGGTTTCAGGAGACAGAACAGATAAGTCAGAGTTCATCTTAACACTCACCCGCTTAAAACGCGGGTGATTCTTGGGCTGATTTTGCCTCTGGTTACTCGCTTCACTAATGAATCGGTTCACCTTTGGTCTTACAGAGCATACTTGAGCCTTTTCAACTCACTCCTCAAGCTTAAATTCCCGTCTGTCCTACGGTATCCCATTGCCTTCACAGGTCTTACATGTACGAGTCCATCTTAATGTATAAAGCTGCCTCAAGCTCCACACCTTATACAAATTTCAGTCCTCTTCTCTCGTCGGAGGGAAGCTGTCAAAAGGAAGTCAGACAAGCTAACATATCCTCTTAGGTCGAGAGCAAACCCAGCATATTTTTATTGCTTACCATTGTAGTATGCATTCATCCGGAAAAACAAGCAGATTGGCAAATAAATTTGCTTATCTTGACGCAATGCTTAAGTTTCATCCCTCGGTTAAAACACAAGGGCTTTCACCATCGCTATCCTGTAAGTAACGCATACTGGCGGACAAAGGACATCAGACATCAGACAAATCAAAAAATCACTCTAAATAGTGGTCAATCTATGGCTTGTCTGAGTTAGGCTAACAAAAAGGACTTGGAGTTTGGGCAATGTGTATTTGCGTTAACTGCCACTATGTAGACCGATGCACCACCTATAATGCGGTGGAAACCCAGCATGAGCAACCCCATCTGACGGAAGTGCCAGATTTTGAGCCGATTGAACCAACCATCAATGTCAACATCCGTCCTCAAGAGGATTTTGTGGAGATGGAATGGGATGTAGTCGGATGTAACAGCTTTAAGGAAGAAAAGGGCAAATGGGCAAAACTGCGTCCGGGTGAGTTGGTGCCCACTTAAGCAGTTGTATCAAAACAACTTCGCTTTTGGGTAGTGGCGTGACCCAACTAAAATAGGACTTTGTTTGTAGTGAGAACTAAAGTTCTCTCTCCGCCTAGCTGGAGAGGGCTTTAGCCCTCACTACAAAGCCAATCTATTGCACCATTTTAGCTAGGTCACGCCGCCATCGTGCGTTATGCTTGGCTAACGCACCTACCAAGGCTACACCCGAAACCCTGAGTGCGTAAGTCCTGTTCGAGTTCAGAACCCTACCCTACTTCGTTGAGGGTAGGGATTGGCAGAGGGAACCTGCCAGTACAGACGCGCCATGGCGCGTCTGTACATGAATAGGGCATGAGTTGGTAGGGGATAACCACTTCCGAACGCTTCTCTAGTTCGGATTAGATGTAGGTCTAGGAATCTCTAGAGACTGGGTAACTCCAGGACACCCCCTTACCAATGCCTGAAGAGACACAAACATTTACACGAGTGGATTATCTCTATGTATCGTGTTCCAGTAGTTAACAAAAAAGAAAAACCTTTAATGCCTACCAAACCCTCTAGGGCTAGACGGTGGGTGTCCGAAGGTAAAGCAGTGGGGAAATGGTCAGACCTGGGAGTTTACTATGTCCAACTCACCACACCACCATCGGCTGAGGAAGTACAACCAATCGCGGTAGGAGTGCTCCCTTGTAAGTCCTACTCCGGGGTCGGTGTCCAGTCCGCTAAATGTACCCTGCTACAACTGCATCTTATCCTTCCGTTTGGGCGGGTCAAAAAACGGATGGAAACCCGCGCCATGTTACGACGGTCTCGCCGTTCTAGACGGATTAACCGAGATGTTCCATTCAAGCAACGTAACCACCGCCAATGCAGGTTCGATAATCGCAAAGGTCACAAAATACCCCCATCCATTAAAGCCTCCCGGCAGTTGGAGTTACGGACAGTTACCGAATTAGCGGCTATCTTTCCGGTAACAGCGATTGGGTATGAACGGGTTAGAGCCGATGTAGACCAGACTAAACGCCAACGTGCCAAATCGGGTAAGGGCTTCTCTCCGGTCATGGTGGGTCAGAATTGGGCAATATCCCAAATGGAAAAAATTGCCCCTGTCTATGTCCGACACGGTTGGCAAAAGGATGGGAATGGTACATCCCAACTCCGAACCCAACTAGGGTTAGAGAAGGACTTGGCTAACAAGTCCATAGCCAAACCGGAAACTCATGCAGTTGATGGGGTGACACTGGCTTGCGGGTATTTTGTCAAATATGTCCCGTTTACTGGCGGGGCGTCTCTACATGGTTACACCCACAAGGGTAGCGTTAACGTGACCCCTTCCCCGTTTAAAATCATCACCCGTCCTGGTGCGGTGAAGCGGGGGAAAGAGTATGGATTCTTCCGCCGCCAATTACACTTTGAAGTCCCGGATAAGTCGGGGATAAGGAAGCGTAAGGGTGGGACAATCACCCCAATGGAAGTGAGGATTGGTGATTGGGTCAGAGCAGAAAAAGCAGGGATTGTCTACATTGGCTACGTTGGCGGGTTTACCGATACCAAAAAGACTCACAAAGTTTCCGTTTGCGACTACACCTGGAAACGAATTGGACAATTTGCCCCCAGTAAAGTCGAGTTAATCAGGAGGAATAACGGCTTATGCGTAGCGTGAGAAAAGAGTTGGATGCCTCCATTCTTCCGGCATCCCGCTATCCCTCCTCACCCTACGAGAGTTGAGGGTGAGGACTCCCGCGAATACGTTGACACAATTTGCCAGATTACGTCAAAATGTGATAAGGGATAAATTTTTGTAAAGGGTTTACTGGATGTCTTTTGAGCTTTTATCACTGGAGACAATCCAGGAACTGGCACATGAGTACGGCTATTGGGTCATTTTCTCGGGTATTGCCTTGGAAAATACTGGAGTTCCCCTCCCTGGCGAAACCATTACCCTGGTGGGTGGTTTCTTAGCGGGAAGTGGTGAACTCAATTATTGGTTTGTACTGGCAAGTGCCATTACTGGAGCCGTCCTGGGTGATAATTGTGGGTATTGGATTGGCAAAATAGGGGGTTGGTCATTCTTATTGCGATTAGGACGTTTCTTTCGCATTCCAGAACCCCAGCTTGTAGAAGTCAAGCGGCAATTTAGTGAAAATGCCGCTAGAGCGGTGTTTTTTGGGCGGTTTGTGGCACTCCTACGCATTTTTGCCGGACCCATGGCAGGAATTGCAGAAATGCCCTACTCTCAATTTATCTTGTGTAACCTAGCGGGGGCTGCTGTGTGGGCATCCGTAATGGTGAGTTTATCCTTCTTTGTCGGACGGATTATTCCCTTAGAAACTTTGGTCTCTTGGATGGCGAAGTTTGGCATCGCAGTACTGCTGTTGGTGATTGGTTGGATAGGAGTTTCAATTTGGTTGGAGTCACGTAAAATCAAAGATGTCTCGATTAGTGATCAGCCGTCTGAATGACCGCTAAGCTGGCGACTCTCTCCTGATTAATGTGATTATAAAAAGTTATCAATGGATAATTAATAATTGATAATTGACAATTGATTAATTGGGTCTAAGACCTCTTCGTTTACGAAGAAATTAAAAAAGATTTTCCTTAATTTCAATCCTCTTCTTTTAAGGAGAGGTCATTATCCATTG
>NZ_JAVKEW010000138.1:0-20853 GCF_040226375.1 Coleofasciculus sp. G2-EDA-02
TGTTTTATGGACAGGCGCTTATTTTGTCGCTAGTTGTGGCGGTGTTACCATTGAACAGCTAAAAGTCTACGTTCAAAGCCAAGATTGTCCGGATTCATCCCATCGCTAAAAGCGAGGGTCTTCTCCGGACGCTAAGATAACATGGTCTAACTCCGTTAATTCTTAATTTTTCCGGGTTTTCTTTTACCGTTTTTACACCAACCATAGGCTTACCAATGACCAATGACTAATGACCAATGACGATCCTCGCCCCTCCTGCTTAAATGGAAAAGAGTTATCCCCATCAACATAATGGCTGTTCATCAAGACTATATTCAACTTGCTACTGACAAGAATGGCGATATGCATGACTTGACTGATAAAGTCAATGCCATTGTCAAAAACTCTGGTATCGAGACGGGAATGGTTCATGTCTTTAATATTGGTAGTACCGCCGCCATTGGTACCATCGAGTTTGAACCTGGGTTGGAACGGGATTTACCGGAACTGTTAAATAAACTGATTCCACCCAGTCAGGACTACGGACATGAGCAAACCTGGCACGATGGTAACGGACATTCTCACCTACAAGCCACTTGGCTGGGACCTTCTATCACCGTACCCCTCAGGAATGGCAGGTTAGAATTAGGCACCTGGCAGCAAATCTTTCACTTAGAATGCGATGTGAAACCGCGCCGCCGTAAAATTATTGTGACGATTTATGGAGAATAATAGGCTCTTTTGAAACCTCTCCCGGTTCCGCTACGCTAAAACCGGGAGATTCCTCAGAACCTTATATCTAGCTTTTCGCCCGTCCCGGAGGAGGCTATCTGGCTAGAATGCGCTGAGTCGCTACGAATCGGCTCAACGGGGCTATGACTGCACCGACTTTCAGACGCGCTTACTCGATTTGCCGATTGTTGATATTGTTGCCATGCCCGTAGCAGGGCGGTTTCCATCCCTAGATACTCAGATTGAGCATCCTGTAATGACAACACATCGTCATAAACGTGACGACTTAAAAACGCACTCATCAAATCGCGATGCATTACTACACCCGACTTATCGTAATGAACTCGTTCTGACAGAGATTTTTTGATACGTTCCCCTGTTAAATGAGTTTGAGAGAGTGCCGTTTTCGTAGTCGAAAACTGATAGAACGAACCGCCAGCTTTCTCAGCTTTGCGCTTCAGTTCTGACTGGAAAAAACCAGGGGACTTAGCGCCAATCGCTTTTCCCCAATTCTTTTGCCATCCCTTTACAGAAACCTTTTCAGTCTTGATTTGGTTTCCGTTTCTGAGAATGTCATTAACTAGGCGACGATTTTGAGACTTGCAATACTCAGCTTTGCGCCGCTCTAATTCTCGCTTTTGACGCGCAAGAGCCTGATAACGTTTGGATTTATTCCACGAAGAGCGACCTTTTTTCGGCTTCCCTTTTTTCAGGATAGCCTTACGTCCCTTCCTTCCTAAGAAGTCAGGTTCGTAGTTATCAGGATTGGACTGCCGTTGTGACCGTTGCATCTTTCGCTGCAAGCTACTAATCTCACGCTCAAAGGTCGGAACCTTCTCGGCAAAGGGTAACAAGCCAGCATTGCTGTCAGCCACATAAGCCACATTGGAGATATTCAGGTCTAATCCAACAACTCCAGGATTAACAAAATTAGCAGCTTTTTGATAAGGCTCCCCTTTGTTGATTAACTGAGCATACCAGCGACGTTTACCGTTAATTTCTTTCCAGAGAATCCGGACGTATTTGATGGAGCTGTTGATGCCATGCATCATTACAGGGTTATTGGGGCGAATCAGGGCGTTGAGTTTGAGCTTTCCCCAAAGAAGGTGCTCCCCAGTCCAACGGATACCCTGCTTATTGGTCTTGCCCTCCATACTACGGAACCGAGAAGGAACCTTGAATCGTACTTTCTTGGCACGACCAAACATTACCTTTTCTGTTGCTTGGAAGGCACGAGTCGCTAACTTTTGCTGAGTATTGGAATCGACTTTTTGAGCAATCCACTTAGAGGTATTGGCGACTACCGTTGCATAAGCCTGAAGCTCATACTCGGAATACCGATATTGCCTCCTTGCTTCACTAAATGCCTTTGTTCTGGCTTTCCCTTTTGGTAGCTTTTTAGCTGATTGGTAATGGGAGGATTCCTGCACTAACCGCATCCGAACCATTGCCTCGTTCAAACAAGCATTATAGAGTTGCCGACCCGCTTGGAAGCGAGAAAGCAACTCTGACTCTGATTGACTGGTTACAACAAGAGGAATGGTTGTGATGAATGAAGGGGGAGTGCTTTTACCCATAGCGAAAACCTTGCCAAAATGTTATTTGCTCAAATTGATTGACATCGACTTTTTGCTCAAGATAACCTGAGTTTAAAAGAATGTCAATAACCATCAGTAACCAACATGACCGTTAATTTAGCCGATAGACAATATCGCAAATATCCTCACAGCGTAGGTTGTGCAACCGTGCATCTTTGTTGGATACCTAAGCGTAGACGCGCTGTACTAATAGGGGACGTTAAAAACGACCTCGGCAAAATACTCAATGATGTTGCTATAGAAAAAGGTTGGTTCATTAAAGCACTAGAGATAGCACCTGACCATGTTCATTTACTCGTAGAATACGATACTGACCACTCAATAGCACAAGTAGTCAAAGCCTTTAAAGGGCGTTCGTCTTACGAACTAAGAGCCAAGTATCCTCATTTAAAAAGAATGCCCTCTATGTGGACAAGAGGATACTTTCATGACACCACAGGCAAAGTTTCGACAGCGGTGATTTTGGCGTACATCAACGACCCTCATCATTCTAAAAATTAGACGGCAAATTTATTTGCCGTGTCGCGTTTCCGCCCCCGTTTAGAAAACGGGAGCTACCACGCTCCCGCTTGTTAGATGGTGTACTTATTCTCGTGATGAAGCGGCTTTTGATTCTGCCTCTTCTAGCTCGATAATCAAATCTATGAGATGTCTAGCATAAAGAAGGGAATCTGTCAAGCCTCGATCCGTGACTGGATAGCTATAGCGAGCAAAATTTTCATGAGGGTGTTGCCAACGTAACCATAACCGTCTGTCAATCATCTTCGTGCTAATTAACCAATCTCGGTAACGGATTGGTTTTATTGGCAAGCCGGTGTTGGGATTGTCTGAGTTCACTGGCTTTCTTAGGAGTGTTGAATTAAATTTACGGTTTAACAGAGCATAAAGAGAGTTGACTAGACAGGTTGAAGTCGCTGCATATCACTCAACAGAGTTAATAATCCTTGGAATAATTTGATACCATCAGTATTGCCTAACAAGGGGTCAGATGCGCGTTCTGGATGAGGCATCATCCCCAATATTTTACCCGTGCGATCGCAAATTCCGGCAATGTTGTTCACGGAACCGTTAGGGTTGCTAGTTTCGTCGATTTCACCCAGGGAACTGGCGTAACGAAATACAATCTGATTCCCATCTTCGAGGGCTTTCAGGGTGTCTGTGTCGGCATAGTAACGTCCTTCGCCGTGAGCAACGGGCAGTGTGATAATTTCACCTGTGGAATAGGCGCAAGTCCAAGGCAGATCCGTGCGTTCTATTTTCAGGGGGACGCGATCGCAAATAAAATGGAGATCTCGATTCCGGACTAATGCTCCGGGCAATAACCCCGTTTCGGTTAAGACTTGAAAGCCGTTGCAGATACCCAGAACAAACTTCCCCTGGTTAGCGTGGGCAATGACATGGGGCATAATTGGCGAAAACTGAGCGATCGCGCCGCAACGTAGGTAGTCGCCATAACTAAAGCCACCGGGTAACACAACGACATCTAAGTCAGAAATATCTGTCTCTTCATGCCAAACCATCCGGGTAGGACAGTTTAGCAAATCCTGGGTTACATAAGCAACATCGCGATCGCAGTTTGAGCCAGGAAAAACTACAATTCCAAATTTCATGTTGATGCCCCTACCTGTACCTGTACTTCATCCAAATCAAATCGATAATTTTCAATCACCGGATTCGCCAAGAGTTGATCACAGATGCGATCAAGTTGCTCCTTAGCTTGATTTTCATTAGCCGCCGTCAGCATTAACTCAATATACTTGCCGATGCGTACCTGTTTAACCTTTGCGATGCCAAGTTGCCCAATCCCGGACTCAACTGCCACGCCAGCCGGATCTAATACAGAAGGTCGCAGTGTAACATAAATTCGAGCCTGATACTGATGATTCACGAGCATCCCCCAATTGTGCAGATTACCTTCTTTAAGTTTGAACGACTAATTCTGAATAGTCCACGTCATTTTCCCTCGATTAACCCGTAAATCTATGAAAGCCCAACGCACCCGTTCTCAAGAGCGAATTTTAAATTTGCTCAAAACCTTAAATCGTGCTGTCTCTGCCCAAGATATTTATATCGAGTTACGTAATCGGGAGCAAGGTATGGGTCTAGCGACAGTTTACCGCTCTCTCGATGCCTTGAAACTCGAAGGAGTGGTACAAATGCGGACTCTAGCCACTGGCGAATCCCTCTACAGTTTATTGCAGGATCAACACCATCTCACCTGTCTCAACTGCGGGCGATCAATTCCCATCGAGGAATGTCCTGTCCACAATTTAGAGACCCAGTTACAAGATAACCACCACTTTCAAATTTACTACCATACTCTGGAGTTTTTCGGACTCTGTGAGGATTGCCAAATGGTTGAAGCTGATCAAAACCGTCCTTAATCCGACTGCCAAGATAATCCAGACGCGGTAACAGCACATCTGGAACATGAGCAAAGAAACAGGGCTACTTGATTATTTGTCTTTTTGGCTGTGTGATCCGCAAGTTGAGTCTAAACTCGAGTATTCAACTGCCTCTGAGACGCTAATCTTGTGATCTGGAGGATTAGCTTCCGCAGATCCAAAGCCAATTCTTGGTTAACGACGTGAAGGAACTTGAAGCCAATCTCCTTACCGGCTTGAGAGAGAGTCTCAAAGTAAGACTGATTCACCTCCAGCAACGTTGTCTGTTCCCGTACCGCGCAAGTTGTTGGGTATGTACCACCGTCTATCAGCCCCAGAACTCCCACCAGCCGACTCGGACCATAAACGGCAAGGTGTTCGTATTTGCCAGATCGGTAAATCGTGGTGCGAACAGCACCGCGAACTGTGATCAAGCAACTATCTGCCGGAGAACCTTCTGTGTAGAGAATATGACCTCGTGGCAGATTCCACAACCGCATGGGTGCGAGAAACTCTTCCAATTCCGCAAGCGTGAAGATGCGAAATAGTGGAAGTGACTGTAGCCTTGAGTGATCTAACGTTAAGGGGGAGGTAGGGGCATCAATTTGCCCTTTGTTCTCTTGTACCCCAGAATCAGGCAATGTTCCTGCTTCCCCAGCCGTGAGCGTAGCGACGATTTGTGCCGTTTTTAACCGAATGCGATCGCAGATTTTTAGTCGCAGGCATTTCATGATGTTCAATGCTGAGGATCTTAGGCTATATCGCAGCATATCCAACTGCAAATTACTCAAAAAATAGCCCGATGTCCGCTCAAGCGTTAGGGCATAAGTCAAGCTCAAACCGCGATCCATAACAGAGATTTCCCCAATGACATCGCCAGAGCCAACTGTTTCTATATCCACGCGATCGTTCCCTGGCACATCAGCGTATAACCTGACTCGCCCCTCGCTGAGCAAATACATCCCAGCGGCTACCTCGCCCTGGCGAAAAAGCATGGTGTTGGCTTCGACACAGAAGGGTTCCGCAAACAACAGAATGTCCTCCAAATCCCCTAATGTCAAGCTCTGGAACAGGGGCAAGGAGCTTAAAAACTCTTCTTTTTGTTTCAAGTTCACGTTCATGATTAAGACACAACGGTAAGGTTTAGATGTCGAGTTCGGCGATTTTCACCTGCCGATAGTCGCCCTCGGAGGTGACGTAGAGAACCGAGTACTCCGGCACTTCAGTCCAATTGGTGATATCCTTCGACAATGGTTCGGAAGCAACGATTACAGAATTAGCGTTCTTGGCGCTACCGACTAACTTCCACTCATCCTCATGCCAGCCGTAGTTTTGACCCAAGGTATACCAAAGGCTCATGTCTTTTAGCCCCAACTCCAACTCGTCTATTTTGTCGGCGTAGCAACCGAAGTCAAAGGTAAAGCGAGTGGCAACTAAGTCGTTACCGTCACAGATGAACAGGTTAACCCAAGAAGCTACCGCAATTCCTAGTTTTTTGCGAACCTGCTTGATAATCTTTAAGGTAGATTCCAAAGCTGGCAATATCTCGTCGAGTTCCAAATCCTTAGTTGGGTCTTCCATCTGTGACATCAATAGGGCATAGATCCATTCGCTGTCTGTTGTACCCTCGATCTTTTGGGCGATTTCCGGTTTGATGTACTCCAGCAAGTGAAATTTCATCTTATCCATGTCAGCCAAGTCGCCATTGTGAGCCATAGCCAGCTTGAACCCTTTATACTGAAATGGATGGACATTCTGCATATTTACCTTAGCGCTAGGATCGGAGATGACGCCGCGAACATGGGCAACCAGACAAGTTGGTCGCAGCTTTTGCGCTAGAACTTTCAGGTTACGGTCAAAGAAGGGAACCGAAACAGTTTTGTAAATGAAGGGAACTTCCGGATTGTGGGACGTTGGTTCCCATGCCGCCATACCAAACCCAGCCAAATTCAGTAATTTCAGCATTTGTGGGGCGTAGGTCTGTTTCATTAATGAACTGTCTGACTTGAATAACAAGTCGTCCAGGAGTACGGGCTCTCCTAAATACGCTACAACTCGACACATAGCAATTCAATATAGTGGTTTTCAAGTATTATACTGACAATGGTTCCTCTACCAAAAGGAATCAGTGTTCTTAACGATGCCAAAGCGGTATCTTTAATGCAAGATAAGGATACGGCAATCATGAGCAACCGTGAGGCAAGTCTCTCTTTTATTCTTGAGAATCTCCCCACCCTACTTTTGACTATAGCGAGCCATAAGATACAACTAAATAGGGTGGTTTTCAAGTAATCTAGCTTTTGCGTAGAGACTAGACTGGATTCTCCATTATCTCCCCGCACGACGGAACCCTCCCGCTATCTTCTCCAACTCTTCCTCAGTCAGTTCTTCTTGACTTTTCTGTTGTCCTTCAATTGACGGCTGATTGTTTACGAGTTTTTCATGTTCTGGGTTCTGTTCGTTTGGATTTTGAGCTTTGTTTTCACTGGACATTATTTGTTCATCTTTTTTAGTAGTTGGTTTAACCGCAGTAGTCGGATATAGCCATTCTCAAGAGCGTGAGGTACACCCCAATGTAGGGGATCTATGCTTGCACCCTCAGTCATGTACCTGCTCCTATGAGAAACGCTATAAAAGTAAAAATCACGATCATTAAGTTTTGTCAAATTCCGCGATCGCACTCAGGTGGAACGATTGTGTATTTTGATTAAACTTAACACAGTTACCTTTATTTATGTCCGACTCCTTAGCGCATCCCAATCAATTTTACAACGAACTGACCTTGTTTACCTAAGTAGGTGGACACAATTAAAGTTAACGGTTGAGATTAGGCAACAGGCAACACCTCGACTTCGCTCGGTGTGTCACAGGCAACAGGCAACAGTAAGGGTTTGAGGGCGATTGACAAAACTTAATTATCGTGCCGTTTTCTTTTGTCCGACTACTTACCCTGGTTTTGATCGGCTTTTGATCGGCTTGTCACCCCTGCAAGTTTAGCACCACAAATCAGAAATCGCCGTAATTTACATGATTGAGTGTATAATAAATCGATATAGCAATAAACTCGGACAATATAAATGTGTGGATTTGCCGGATTTATAGATGGAAACAATCACCAGCAATACAAACAATCAGAGCGTTTACAGATTCTAAACCAGATGGGAGAACGATTATATCGGCGCGGCATAGATGACAAGCAATTATTTGAATCAACGCCATTGTCATTTATTTTCAGACGGTTATCTATTGTCGATTTAGCTGGAGGGCAACAACCGATTTGGAATGAAGACAAAACTATGTTTGTTGCCGTCAATGGAGAAATCTACAACCATATAGAGTTGCGTTCAAACTTACGGAACACCCATCAATTTCGCACCTATTCTGATGCCGAAATTGTTTTGCACTTGTATGAAGAAATTGGAGTCAACGCACTCCATTTACTGAATGGTATGTTTGCTATTGCTTTATGGGATGCTCGACTACAACAGTTATTTTTAGCACGAGATCGCTTAGGAATAAAACCATTATATTACGCACAAATTGGCTCCCTACTCATTTTTAGCTCGACTTTAATGTCCCTCTTCGCCCATCCCGATGTACCAAGGCATCCTCAGTTCCAGGATTTAACGAATTTAAGCGTTACTACATCCTATGTGAGAGGAATTAACAGGTTAGCTGGCGGTCATTATTTGCTTTATGATGCTAACACAACCAACCTAATTATTCAGTCCTATTGGAATTTAGAAAAATATTGGGTCACCGAGCCTAACTCAGACTCCCGTCAGCCTCAAGATTATATCAGAGAATATCGCGAGCTTTTTGTCGATAGTGTACAGAAACGTCTGATGAGTGATGTACCTATAGGAGCATTTTTGAGTGGAGGACTGGATTCTGGAGCAGTTGTCGCTGTTGCCAATCAATTCCATAACCGATTACATTGCTTCAGCATCTTAGCCGATTACACGAGAGAAAATGGAGATATCCAAGCAGCGCGTCAGTTTTGCCAAAAGCTCAATCTACCGTTTCATCCGGTATATTTTGATTCGGAAAAGCTATTAGAACAAGTTCATTTTTCATTAGAAACTTTTGAATATTTTATTTGGATAATGGATGCGCCAAAATTTAATATGGATTGGTTTTTGAAGCACGAACTCCATCGTTATTGCCAAACCCTATTTCCTGACCTCAAGGTAATGCTTTTGGGACAGGGTGCTGATGAATTTGCTGGCGGATACTCTGCCCCTGAAGATAGCTCGACAAAGGACTGGCAAGACTATATCCAACAATTGAACGAAGAGGAGCAACAGACAAGTCAACTCAAACAACTAACTAGCCTTAATGATGGGTCATACCTGTTTGATAGAGGCATTAAATCTTATCCGCCTGATTGTACTTCGTTTCAGAAACAAATGTTACGAGAAGTTTATTATTTACAAGATTATAACCTTTGGCATGAAGATCGCAGCGCTATGAGTCAAAGTATTGAAGCCCGTGTTCCCTTTTTAGATCATCGTTTAGTCGAATATTTAGCTGCTGTTCCACCTCAACATCATGCCGCATTATTTTGGAATAAAATGATTATTCGAGAAATGGCTGGGCAATGGCTACCCCATGATTTTGTTTACCGCAAAAAATCATTCGGTGCCTCACATCAGACGGAGTGGGTTCTCATACAGTATAAAATTGTGCAAAGGATTTTTACGCAGTTTTGCGAGAAGTATTTAGCCAATTCTAGGAGTCTGTTCTCAGATGAGCAAATACTATCCTGGTTTGAGCAAGCGAATGTAAATAGTGTCAAGGGTATTCAAGCTTTGGATAAGCTCTTAAATGCGATGGCAATGACAGTGTTCAAAACTATTTGCCTAACTGGGAAATCTCCTACTTCTATGGATTACTTGTATGGGTGTTCACCCCTAAAAACTCTGGATGATTTTTAACCGTCAAGGTGGTTATAAAAGTAGAGACGTTGCATGCAACGTCTCTACATCATTTCGGCTTCTGCTATCGCCAAGCCACCCCAAGGGCGTAATATTTTAGTACCACATTATGTCGTGCTCCCATGGTGTTTCAAGCCAAGGAGAGGTCAAAGCGGACGATAAACCCGGTAGTTGATTTGGGGGAAGATATTATCGATTTCCTCGACTTTTTCCAACCAGCCACTGTCGATTTTACCGATTTTGATATCCTCATACAGCTTATTAAACCGCATCAAGTGCGATCGCGTCCGCCGCACAGCATAGGGTACCATTGTTCCCGTCCGCATAATAAACGCCCAGTCCGACGACTGCGCCAGGAGTAACTCCCGCGCCGCCTGGTTAAGTGCTTTCCATTCCAGTTCATCAGCGGGTTCGCGACTTCCTAACTCAATCATCCGTTCCGCTGCTTTGTGCAGGTGAGGATAAATCCAAGCATTGGTTTCATTGAGCCAATATTCATGGAATCCCTTATACCCCCAGCTTGACTGAGAGGGCTTACAAACTTGCTGAGAGGGATTATCCCGCAAATAATCAGCCAAGTGGGTCATGTCGTAAGTACCCTGGTCATACCAAGACTTGCGGAACAGATAATCGATAAACCAAGGTCCCTCGTACCACCAATGACCAAAGAGTTCCGCATCATAGGGGGAAACAATAATCGGCGGACGCTGCATTATTCCCGCCAAATGACCCACCTGCTGTTCCCGGTTAAACATAAAGTTAGACGCATGTTCAGCCGCTTTTTCTCGCGCCCAATAGGGGTCATACAGCGCTTTATCCCCTAATCCTAATCCGCGACCTGTAATCCGGTGATATTTAATTCCCGTATTTTTGCGCTGCCCATTGGGCATAATATAGGGCTTAATGTACTCGTATTCAGCTTCCCAGCCTAAATCCTTGTAAAATTCCCGATATTCGGGTGAACCCGGATACCCCACTTCCGAAGACCACACCTGCTGGGAGGACTCGTGATCCCGACCAAATGCGGCGACTCCTGTCTCCGTATAAATCGGAGCATAAGTGCCAAACCGGGGACGGGGACGGGCATACAAGATCCCGTGACCATCGGTGAGAAAATAGCGCAAGCCTGCATCGGCGAGTAATCGTTCCACCCCTTCGTAATACGCGCATTCAGGTAACCATATTCCTTTCGGGGGGCGCCCAAAGGTTTGCTCATAATGCTCACAAGCCACCTGAATTTGCGCCCAAACCGCTTGGGGATACATTTTCATCAGCGGAAAATAGCCGTGGGTGGCGCCGCAAGTGATGATTTCTAGGTTATTGCTGTCGAGAAATTGTTTAAATGCCGTTACTAGGTCACCGCCATAGTGATTCCAGGTTTGGCGAATCATGCTGAACTCGTTCACGTAATGTTCAGCGAGGTAGCGGATATGACCATTTTGTTCGTTATGCTCGACTTCCTTTTGAACTAATTCTTCGAGTAGGGCTAGATGTTTGTCGTAGCGCTCTTGCAACAAAGGGTCTTGGAGCATTGACACCAAAGGAGGCGTCATGCTCATCGTGATTTTAAAGTCCACCCCATCCCGCTTTAATCCTTCAAAGACGTGCAGGAGGGGGACGTAAGTTTCGGTGATGGCTTCAAATAGCCATTCTTCTTCCAGAACGTAGTCACTTTCTGGATGCCGCACAAAAGGTAGATGGGCATGAAGGACGAGCGCAACGTAGCCGATAGCCATAGTGAATAGAAGTCGTGAATTGCTAGATAATGAAAAGTTTAGGATATCCTGGGAGGTTGAGAGTCTTTTAAGATTTTAGGACGAAAGGGACAGCAAATGGATAGATAAATATCACAAACCCTTTAGTTTTGCGGAAAATCTAAAATAGAGATTAAATTATAAGGAAGCAAAGACCCCCCAGCCCCTAGGCAGTCAATGCCAACGTTCTCCTAAAGCAAGCCCCGTTAAGAGTGCTAACACCAAATTGCAAGGTCGCTCATGAAAACTCTCCGGATGCGGAAGCCACACTACAGCTTCTGCTGTTTGTCGATGAGCGTCCCAGTTCCCGGAAACCTATCCATCGCATCCGGAACTATCTGGAGTCCCTGAAACAGGAGTATCCCTTTGAGCTGATGATTGTGGATGTGGGAGAACAGCCCTATTTAGCCGAACATTTCAAAATAGTCGCCACTCCAGCTCTGCTGAAGATTCATCCCCAACCGCGCCAAACCCTGGCGGGGACGAATTTGGTGGGACAGTTGAAGAACTGTTGGTCACGCTGGCAACGCTGTATCGAAGACTACCAAACTGAGTTAAAAGAGGAGGTTGCTTCATCCACTAACGCGAGTATCTCCAGTGAGAATGGCTCATCCGCCAAACCTTCCATAGAATCATCCATCGAAGTGATTCAACTCACTGACGAAATTTTTCGCCTCAACCAAGAAAATGCCGCTCTGCGGGAGAATCTCTACTTCAAAGACCAAATTCTATCCATGTTAGCCCATGACCTCCGCAATCCTTTAACCGCCGCATCCATTGCCTTGGAGACTCTGGAATTAGGTCAAAACAACCCCATTCAATCTCTTGGTGCTGAATTAACCCCTACCCTGAAAGCCCGCTTATTTGAACAAGCACGCATCCAACTCCGTATCATCGATCGCATGATTACGGAAATCCTGCAAGCCGCTAAAGGCAGCAACGCCGATTTTTACGTTAAACCACGCCAACTGGCTTTAGGACCCCTGTGTCAAGAGATTCTCAACCAAATGCAGGAGTCGTTCCAACTCAAATGCCAGATTGTGGAAACGGACATTCCCCAGGATTTACCCCCTGTCCATGCTGATAGTGAGTTGGTGCGTCAAGTCATTGTTAATCTGCTAGACAATGCCAACAAATACACCCCAAAAGGGGGTAAAATTCAGGTTTCTATGCTGCACCGCACTACCCAGAAGGTTCAAGTCTCAGTCTGTGATACCGGTCCAGGTATCCCAGCCGAAAATTGCGATCGCATCTTTGAAAATCATTTCCGACTCAAACGCGATCAAGCCATAGATGGGTACGGGATTGGTTTATCCTTGTGTCAACGCATAATCCGCGCCCATTACGGTCGCATCTGGGTCGATTCCCCCCCTAAAGGTGGTGGTTGTTTTCACTTTACCCTGCCGATTTATCGATAAACGTTAAAGCGATGTAGAGACGTAGCATGCTACGTCTCTTCGCTGGGGAAGCTTTTGTAGGGGCGGGTTTTACCATTAACCTTTGGTGTTACCCTGATATAACTAAACCCGCCCCGACCTAACCGTCCAATTATCACAAATGAAGAATGACAAAGGACATAGAGCGAATGACAAAGGACAAATGACAAAGGACGAATGACATAAACAAATGACAAATGACCAAAATGCGAACGACCAAAATTGAAAGAGTACGCGGCGTCAACGATGTATTGCCCGATGATTACGCCATCACCAAACAGCTTGAAGATACCCTGCGCCAATGCTTCCAATCCTTTGGCTATCGTCCAATTGACGTGCCACTGATTGAATATACAGAACTGTATTTAAGGAAATCCGGAGAAGAAATCGCCCCCCGTCTCTATGACTTCATCTACCGCAACCGCCGCCTTTGCTTGCGCCCGGAATTTACCGCCTCTGTTGTCCGCGCTTATGTAGACAACCTGCAAAGCGTCCCCCACCCCATCCGCCTCTACTATGCGGGTTCCGCCTTTCGCTACGAACGCCCCCAGAAAGAACGCTACCGCCAGTTTAACCAGATGGGGATTGAATTGATTGGCGCGACTGGAGCGATGGCAGATGCCGAAATTATCGCGATCGCATCTCAAGGATTAAATCGCCTAGGATTAAGCGGGTATAGAGTTGTCCTGGGTCATATTGGTGTAATCTCTACGTTTCTGGATAACCTTCAGATCGAAAGTCGCCTGCGTAGCTTCCTGCTTGCCAATATGGAAATTTTACGCAAGGAAGGCAAATCAGCCGTCGAACAGCGCTTGTGTGATATCTATCCAGCATTTGCCCTCTATACCTCCAACCCCCAACTCAGCCCAGGACAAACGAACCCTGACACTGCTCACCCCCAACGTTTGAGTAAACTCTTTCAGGGAATGGAAGAATCCGACGCCCAAACTGCGATTCTGGATCTCCTAGACAGCATGAACATTGAACTGGCTGGCAATCGCGACGCCTACGAAATCGTTGATCGCCTACTGACCAAAATAAAACGCCAAGATCAAACGGAGAGGGTAAGTAAGGCGCTAGAGTTTATGAGTCAACTGGGACAACTGGTAGGAGAACCGAATGAAGTCTTAAAAGAAGCCCAAACTCTCCTCTGTTCCCATGGTATTGATGATGCTGGACTTGAACAACTCCGTGAGATTATTAAAACATTGGAATTCTATAACCTAGACTCCAGTCAAATTAGTTTAGACTTAGGACTCAGCCGAGGATTGCAATACTATACAGGCATGATTTTTGAAATCTATCATGGCGTCGGTAAGCAGGAGCGACAACTCTGCGGCGGCGGTCGATATGATGATTTGGTGGCAACTTTTGGCGGACGCCAAGATACCCCAGCCACCGGTTTTTCCTACGGGATGGAACGGCTGAGATTAGCCCTAGAAGCCGAGGGCAAAGTTTGGCAAGTGCAGCGACAGGTGGATGTTTTGGTTGTTCCTGTCAGTCAAGATGATGCGGGTTATGCCATTAGCGTTGCCCAAAAATTGCGACATACTGGATTGGCAGTAGCCATGGAGCTTAGAGGTAAAAGTGTTTCCAGTAACTTTCAGTATGCCGACAAACAAGGCATTCCTTACACCATTCTCGTAGGTTCAGAAGAACGAAAAGCCTCAAAAGTTGTACTTAAACAGATGGAATCTGGAGAACAGCAGCAGTTAACGGTAAGCGACGCCGCCAAGCAAATTAAAACGATGAAATAGTTTTGAAGGGAAGTAGGGGCGGGTTTCACTATTATCGTTTTTTGCCACCCTAATGTTACTAAACCCGCCCCGACTAAGTGCAAGAGTTTTGGATGCTATAGCAGAAGGCTCCAAGACAGGAGGCTCAAGGGCAGAAGGGTTTTTACGGCTACGTCGTCGTTTGAGCGATTCAATTTGTCCTAACCTTAATGGCAACAGCTATAAAAGTCTTTAACCAATGACCAATCACCAATCACCAATCCCCAATCCCCAATCCCCAGTTCGCCTCGCTCTCCCCAGTAAAGGAGCCTTAGAACGCTCTACAACCAGCCTGCTTGCAGCCTGTGGGATGAGTGTCTTTAGACCGAGCGATCGCCAATATTTCGGCTCGATTCCCTCACTTGGACACATTAATGTACTTTTCCAGCGGGCTGCTGATATTTTTACCAAAGTTGAAGAAGGTAGCGTTGACCTCGGAATTACTGGCTATGATGTAGTCTGTGAAGAAGGCGTGGGTCATGATAATGTCGTGGTTATTCATGACCGTTTGGGTTACGGTAAATGCGAACTGGTATTAGCTGTTCCTGAAAGTTGGGTGGATGTATCCTCGATTGAAGATTTAGCCGAACTCACGCTTCTATTTAAAGAAAAAGGTAAAACCCTGAGAATTGCCACGAAATATCCCAATCTGACCAGAGATTGGTTCTATGAAAAACTGATTGTCAACTTTTCCCTTGTCTCCGTGCAAGGAGCAATGGAAGCGGCACCCAGTATGGGTTATGCGGACATGATTGCTGATGTCACCAGTACCGGAACTACCCTGCGAGAAAACCGATTGAAGCGCCTTACTGGTGGCACGCTTTTAAAGTCCCAAGCTTGTCTCATTGGCAATAAACGCCTCCTCCAAGAGGACCCCACGAAACTTGATACGACTAAAACGATCTTGGAATTAATTGAGGCAAATTTGAATGCTAAAAAATATGTCTCCATCACGGCTAATGTTCGAGGCAAGTCAGCCGATGAAATTGGCAATTACTTGATCAATCACAGCGAGTTGAGCGGTTTAACTGGGTTACGAGGACCGACGATTGCCAAAGTTTATTCCAAGGAAGAAAAGGATTGGTATGCTGTAACCATTGTCGTTGAGCAAAAAATGTTACTTGCGGCTGTTAATCATCTAAGAAAGACGGGTGGGAGTGATATGACGATTACTTCACCCGACTATGTATTTGGTTCTCAGTCTCAGAACTATCAGGTATTCTTGGAACGGTTAAATGAAGCCTAAGAAACACGAATATCAGATGAAACTGATTTTGCTTTCCACATTGTAGAGACGTTGCTTTCCACATTGTAGAGACGTTGCTTTCCACATTGTAGAGACGTTGCTTTCCACATTGTAGAGACGTTGCTTTCCACATTGTAGAGACGTTGCTTTCCACATTGTAGAGACGTTGCATGCAACGTCTCTACAGTTGGCTAGTCAAAGGTAATAAATCCGCGTTCTAAACGTTAGTTTTAGCGCGGATGTTTGGGGGATTCGTAGTAAACTGGAGAGCCTTGATCCTTAACGAAATGACAAGCCCAGTAAGAACGAATAAAGCTCTTCAAAATCGGCTCGTTTGAGCAGCGATAATAATCGCCTAACATCGGCTTAATTGCCTCGGTTGCCGTTTTCAAGTGATAGTGGGGCATATTCAAGAAAATATGATGCGCCACATGAGTCCCGATATTATGATGAATGGGATTGATAAAGCCGTAATCCCGATCAATCGTTGATAATGCTCCTTTAAGGAAATACCAATCCTTTCCTCGATACCAGGGAAGATCTGGTTCGGTATGATGCAGGAACGTGACCAAATCTAGCCACATTACAAACACGATATAAGGAACCAGGTAATACTTCACCAGAAATAGCCAACCGAACTGAAAAGTCAGTCCACCTAAAAAGGCAACCATTAATATCCAGAGGGTAGAACTGGTGACAATATCCCATTTTTCTGAGGGACGGAATAACGGACTGCTGGGCAAAAAGTGGGAACCTTTGCGATCAGACGATCGCTTAAATAGATAGAGGGGATAAGCTAGCAATGGTAAATTAAAGCGGAATAGCTTTTCATACCATGGCATCTGTTCATACTTACTCTGAGATACCGGATACCAGCTTTCATCGGTTTCCAGGCTACCAGTATTAGCATGATGGGTTCTGTGACTGATGCGCCACCCGTGGAAGGGCACCAGAATGGGAGTGTGAGACAGATGTCCAATCAGGTTATTCAGCCATTTAATCTTAGAGAAAGAGCCATGACCGCAGTCATGACCCACTACAAACAACGCCCAAAACATGGTTCCTTGGAGTAACCAGAAGATGGGGAAAAAGAACCAGGAATCCAGTTTGTAGGCGATCGCATAAAATCCAGCGATGATGCCAATGTCTAGAAAGAAGTAACTTAGAGACTTCCAGACAGAGGGTTCAAAACAGTAGGCGGGAATTGCCGCTTTTAAGTCTTGGAGAGTAAAGGGTAACTCTTCTTTAGGAGTGGATGAGGCTGTAATCGTTGCCTGCTTGAGAACTGTGTTTGATTGCACGAAACTTCCAATTTAATTTGAAAACCTACATTAAGTCAACTACCTGTCATACAAAATATGCCAGGTGAACCGGGGAAATGTAGGCTTGAATGAAACGATATTTATTGTAACCTTGTATTAACTTATTTTGTCAAATAAATCTGAAATTAGCTGATTCAGAGGATAGTGAGCCAGTAATGGCGCGATTACTTCGCGGCTCATCCCATTATCCCCAAAACAGCGTTTATGGCGGATTTTAGTTTTGATCCCCATAGAGATAACCTATAGTGCCACTAACCGTAAAACGTAGTTGACACAACCTTATAAATATGCATTCAGTAGTGAATCAGACGTAGCTCTAACACTATAACAGGTGTATTGGGTTAAGTAACCTCAATCCAACCTACAATAAATAAAAGTGCGATCGCGTTAATCTTGATCCGGTGAAGCAGACCTAGGCTTCTCACTGTCAAAAAAACTAATAGCACCTTTGTTCTAGCCATTTCAGTCACATCTTTTTCGATATCAATGATTACCTTATACACCGCACAATCGTTCTGGGGATTGCCAAGCATTAGCCCACCTTGTATGAAGCTGGAAACTTGGCTGCGTATGGCAAAGCTTCCTTACCAAGCAGTGATTGTGACAGCACAAGACTTTGCCATAGCCCCAAAGGGTAAAATTCCATTCATTAACTATCAAGGAAAGCTATTCGGTGATTCCACCTTAATCATCGAGATGCTCAAGCAAGCAGAAGGAATCGATCTTGATGCTAGCTTGACCCGCACAGAACGAGCCATCTCCCTTGCTTTCCGTCGGATGATCAAAGAAAACATTTTCTGGGGGGGTGTCCACATTCGCTTCAATATCGAAGAAAACTGGCGAGGCTATCGCGAGGTGTTAGCAACGTTACTCGGAACTGAGGTGTCAAAAGCAGAATGGGAACCGTTTGTCGAAGGGCTACGTGAAAGCGTTCGTTCTCAGATGTATGGTCATGGTATGGCTCGTCATAGCAATGAGGAAATCATCCAGATTATCTGTGCTGATTTTCAAGCCCTCTCAGATTTTCTGGCTGACAAACCATTTTTTATGGGAGATGAACCGACGACGTTAGATGCAACTGCTTACGCTTACATTGGTGCTTTCATTAAACCACCTTATCAAAGCCCAATTGTTGACTATGTTCTCCAACAGTCGAATCTCTGCCAGCACTACGAACGAATGACTCAGCAGTTTTTCAGTGATAGAGAGAAGGAGTTAATTACGCAATAGGAAAGCCTAGCGGATATCGTTTTCAATTGCGGGTTAAACGTCATTTGAATTAAGGGATTGAAAAGCTTGAGGCAAAATGTGCGATCGCGCCTAACCCGATCCCAATTAATTCCCATACTTTTTGAGTATCCGCCGTAAAATAGTAGACAAACTCGATGACGAAAAAAGGCTATGCCACAAACAATCCTGAATCAAATCCTCAATCAGTTAGAGATGCTTGAGTCAGAGGAACTACAGCAACTTAATCTGGCTATATGAATGACATCTGACGAGTGAGATTGCTAGAATTAGAGCAAACTTTCTGGCTGACTACGATGAGTATTACTCTAACAAAGACCCAAGAGCAATTTATTCAAACCAAATTGCGAACAGGTAAATATCGCTCGGCTGAAGAAGTCCTCGAAATCGCCTTGCAGTTGTTGGATGAATATGAGCGTGCTGACAGCGAGTGGATCAACTCTGTACGGGCAAAAATAGATGCTGCTATTGCTGTCTCCGAACAGACTCCACCCATTGATGGCGAACCCTTTATCGCAGAGATTTTGGATCGCTTCCAGCAAGCACGCGAGACTCAAACATGAAACGCTATCTTATCAACGTTCTCGCCAGCCAAGACCTCAACGAAATTGCTGATTACTTTACTGCTAATAATATCGAAGCCGGTGAGCACTTTTTTCAAAATTTTGCGCGTCGCTGTCAACAATTAGTCAATTTCCCTAACTTAGGTAGAAATTATACAGAAATACGTCCTGATTTGCGAGGTATACCTTTGGATTGCTATATCATCTTTTACAGAATTTTAGATGATGGCATTGAGATTCTTCGTGTAGTGAGCGGTCGCCGAAATCTGCCATCTTTATTTGAAGAACAAGAACCATGACTCCGGAAAATAAGCCTAATAGCCATATTGAAGCTCTGTTAAATCCCATACTTCTAGGTTATGATTGTTTAAAATCCCAACAATTACTCTAATGTTGAAGTTCTACTACAATCCAATCTCTGTTAATGCTCGCCGAGTTTGGGTGACATTACTGGAAAAACAAATTCCCTTTGAGCCAATTTTGGTGAATCTAGATGGAGATCACCTGAGTGAGGATTTTACTGCCATTAACCCGCTTCAGCGAATTCCTGTCGTCATCGATAACGGATTTCGGATTGTTGAATCGTTAGCCATTTTGGACTATTTAGAGGCAAAGTATCCAACACCATCATTAATGCCTAGTGAAATTGACGCGATCGCAACGGTTCGCATGGTAGAAATGATAGCCGTAAATGAACTTCAGCCGCTGATGATTCCTTTAACTAAACTCTTAGTTGGACTCAAAGTCAATCCTGATAAAATTGACAATGCTCTGCAACGCATAACGACTATTATTCAATTTTATGAAAATCTTTTGGCGGGACATATTTACTTTGTGAACAATCAAATCACCCTAGCGGATATCGTGGCTGGAACACTTGTCACCTCCTTACCCCAATTAGGTTTCTCTCTAGACACTTATCCATCCCTAAAGGCATGGTTCCAGCAGCTTGAGCAGCGAGAAAGTTGGCAACAGACATCTGTAAAACCTGAAATGATTGCAGCCGCTCTCCCAAATATGCGAGCCATTTTAGATAAGCGATAATCCAGAGTATCTAGCAATTATTGCTATTGCTATTAACATCTGTCTTAGTGAAAAGACGTGATATAGCACTACGGGGATACCTTAGGACATCAGTTGCTCCTAAGAGGGAACAGGGAACAGGGAACAGGGAATAGTAAAGAATGTCCTACCTGCCAAGGTAGCTGCTATAAGTCCATTGTAGGGGCGGGTTTAGCCATTTAGGTAAGCGTATTACCGATAACTATTCAACAAAACCCGCCCTTATTCTGTAGGGACAATCTGAATAAGCTGTTATGCATTTAAATTGGGTATTAGTAGCGAGCAAGATGCTCGCACTACATACAATGATTTCGCTATTATTGACATTAAGGTTTAAATGCCGAACAGCTTACTTCTAGGTAAAATTTGAGTCAGCCTCGATATCCGCCCGGAGTTAAAACTCTTATTCAGTCAGCTTTAGCTGACTTTAGCTTTGAGCCAGGGATTTGAATCCCTGGCTGATTGTTGCTACTGGTGCAAGATGTGAAAAGGTGGATTAGATATGAGACAATTATAGAGATGAAACTTCCAGTTATACAAGCTAGAATAAACAATAAAACTGCCTTTCCCGAAAAACCCTATGACTTATACCCCATCTAAACTTCTAACGTTCGATCAATTTATAGCAGAATATCAATGGATAATTAATAATTGATAATTGACAATTGATTAATTTGGTCTAAGACCTCTTCGTTTACGAAGAAATTAAAAAAGATTTTCCTTAATTTCAATCCTCTTCTTTTAAGGAGAGGTCATTATTCATTGTTCATTATCCATTGTCAATTTGTGAATATGTTCGTAGGGGCGCACGGCGTGC
>NZ_JAVKEW010000139.1:0-2220 GCF_040226375.1 Coleofasciculus sp. G2-EDA-02
TGGTGTTCTGGAGACACCGAGAAACAAGTTTCAGTTAGCGATATTAACTGGAAACGACTAGGGCAATTTAGCGCCAAAAAAGTCCAGTTGTTGCAGCGAAGCACGGGGTTAATCGTCGTGCCTTCACCTGGACCCTTCAAACCTCACCACTCAATGTGGTGAGGTTTGACCTCTATCCCTCCCCAACCTGCTTCGCTGAGGTTGGGGTCTCACGAGGTAAAGCGATGATGATGAAGGCTCAAGACATCATGACCACAGATGTGGTGACCATTCGCGGTTCAGCGACTGTAGCTGACGCCGTGGATTTGATGAACGATATGGGTCTGCGGGCTTTAATTGTAGATCGCCGCCATGACCAAGATGCTTATGGCATTCTGACGGAAACTGATATTGTTTATAAAGTTATTGCCTATGGCAAAGATCCCAAAAAAGTGCGGGTTTATGAAATAATGAATAAGCCCTGCATTGTGGTCAATCCTGACCTCGGCGTGGAATACGTGGCGCGATTATTTGCCAATACGGGTATTCGCCGCGCTCCGGTGATCAAGGATAAACTGCTGGGCATTATCTCTATTACCGATATTTTGACCAAAGGAGACTTCCTCGAAAAACCCAAGAGTGTAGTCCTTGAAGACGAAATCCGCAAAGCTGTAGAAGAAGCACGAGCAGTCTGCGCCCAAAAAGGTCCAACTTCTAAAGAATGTGCCGCCGCCTGGGATATTGTGGAAGAACTGCAAGCTGAAGCTGCACACCAACGGGCAGAAAAGCTCTCTAAAACAGCGTTTGAGGAATACTGCGAAGAGTATCCTGAAGCCATGGAATCTCGAATTTATGAGAGTTAATCTGACTTGAGATTTTACCGGGCTACCGGGAAAACAAAGCTAAATCCGCTTGTGATATCCTCCACCACCCTAATCTTTGATGGGGTGGTGGCTTTTTTGGCAATTCGTGATTACTTGAATAGAGGTAGTACATTTTTGGGCAGAACTGGGCTAGGATAATTTTGCTGTTGGATAAATGAACAACTGTTGCGAGCCAAATGGGTCAGGAGAATCGGGCAGAATGAAAAAAAGAGTTATGTCATCTTTGATTGTCGCTGTTATCACGACAAGTTTAATTCCTAGTCCAGGTAGAACTGAGAATATAAGTAACGACTCAACGCCCGATGCTCACCAAATCAGTCAGTTATTTTATCCACCACCCAGCGAGGAACCGACGTTTCGGGTTATTGGCAAAGGTAGAGCCAGTCAACCAGCCGATAGCGCCAGTCTCCTATTCAAATTTGCCAGAAACTACTCTTCGCCGCCAGAGGGGGTATTATCTCAGTTTGAAACACAAGAGGTAATCACACTAGAGATGCTGCAACCAATCCTGGATGCTCTCAAAGCGATTGGCGTCTCTGATCAGGCGATTGACTTAGAAATCATTGAACCCAGCGCCAGCTTTTTGCCCTTTCCCTTTCCCTCCACAGCCACAGAGGGAGGAGCGCAACTCGTGGTAACGGTGGAAAATCCCAGCCGCGATCGCTTAGAGGAGATTGTCAATACGGCAACGGATGCAGCTAACCCCATTGAAGAGATTCTTATCAGTACAGTTAACGTAGAATATTCGGTGAATAACTGTCAAGCCCTAGAGCAAGCCGCTTATCAATCAGCCATCCAGGATGCCCAAAACCGAGCTAACAGCATTGCGGCGGCGACGGGAACTCGACTCAGACTGGTGCCATCAGTCGCAGAACCATTCTATGGCGTTTTTTTACCGGGATGTCACTCACAGGGGAATTTACCATTTGGCAGTAACACCTCATCTCCTTACGATCCCGATGATCCTGTAGAAGTTACGGTAAATAAGGATATCTTTGTCACCTATACAGGGCGCTAGAACTTTAAGCTGTCATCAATGGATAATTAATAATTTATAATTGACAATTGATTAATTGGGTCTAAGACCTCTTCGTTTACGAAGAAATTAAAAAAGATTTTCCTTAATTTCAATCCTCTTCTTTTAAGGAGAGGTCATTATCCATTGTTCATTATCCATTGTCAATTTGTGAACTTTAGAGTAAACGAGACAGTAGCAAGTGACATCCTCCCACACCAAATTGAAAATTATGGTGTGGGCTTCCCCAAATCACTTTGAGGATTTCCTGGTTATTCCCCTTGGGGATTGCGCCACTTGGATGGTTTTGAGTTACCTCAACCCCCGGTAGTTCGGCTGCAC
>NZ_JAVKEW010000140.1:0-94105 GCF_040226375.1 Coleofasciculus sp. G2-EDA-02
GAAATAAAAGAAATTGGAGCCAACTTTCTCAACCGATTTACCCAAGTTAGAGTAGTGTCTACCCGATGTTGGAGACTAGGAGCCAACCAGCCGGTGGAACGGAAGCGGTTAAATCGAGGTTTGCGGTATCGAGTATGACGGTTCCGGCGTCCCCGGCGAATAGCACGACGGCTCTCTAGAGTTGCTTTTATTGCCAATCCGCGATGGGTCAACTCAGCTGCAAATACGACTCGGTTTCCTTCTAAGATGGCGAGTCCAGTTACTTGGGAACCGGGGTCAATTTTCAATCGATGTTCTTTCACAACAGGATTTTTCACCTCCTGTTTCATGATGATGGTAAAAGGGTATCGCGATGATTCAACCCATACCTCCATTCTCTGTTGTATCAGGATAACATCCCCAGGCTGAAGACACCAGTGTAGAAACAGATAAGCTGACGTTTCACTTGCTCCGACAACGAACACCAGGCGAACGGTTGAAAATGGCAGCATCGCTGACAAAGAGTGCCCGTAAGCTGTCGTTGTGTTCTCTTAGCCAACAATTTGCACATCTTTCCCCAACCCAGTTCGCCCAAAAAATTGCCAGAGCGTGGTTACAAGAACATTGTCCTGCTAATTACATTCCCACCATCAAGTCAGAAATGTGGATTCAGGATTCGGCACAGTTAGCGGTTAAACTTCATCCCATTTTTACCGCATTGTCCATTCCCTATTACATCACGGGTGGAATAGCAGCAATCGCTTACGGTGAACCCCGAACAACACAGGATTTAGATTTGGTAATCGGGATTTCTCCGACTGATATTGATCGCTTAACCGACGCCCTCAGCGAGTGTAGTTTTTCTGTCCCCAGTGTTGTAAAATTGGGTCGGATGAAAATCCTACAAATTACCGATATGGAGAGCATTAGTCGTGCTGATTTGCTGATAACCGGAACAGAGGAATTTGATCGCCTGAAGTTTGATCGCCGACGGGTGATTGAGTTTGAAGACACGAGGCTCTATTTTGCTTCTCCTGAAGATGTTATTTTAAGTAAACTAAGATGGAGAAAGAGTTCAGGTTCGGAAAAACAATGGCGTGATGTCTTGGGAGTTCTCAAGGTACAAGGGGAACAACTTGATTTTGATTATTTATGGGAGTGGGCTGAAAATCTGGGTTTAACACTTGATCTAGACAGAGCTTTTACCGAAGCTGGCTTGTTTGGTTTTTGAGCTTCAGTGGTTCCCTGATTTTTTCTTTCTTTTTAGGGCGTGATCGCATCCGAGGAGGAAGTATTACCAGCCATAAGCTACACTCAGAATAATCGGACAAATTATTGTATAATTGCCATTAATTCCCTAGCCGTCTCTCCCCAACCCTTACCGACAAGATGATTGACGAAACTCTCAATAAAGAACGCCAGTTTCATGATACCTGGGCAGCCGCCATTGATGTCGATGGTATTCGCGTGGCTGACTATTTTGAAGCCTGTACTGCTCCCGAAAACCGATTTATTCTGCAACAACTCGGCGATATTCGCGGTAAACGTCTCTTAGACTTAGGCTGTGGTGCGGGTGAAAATAGCGTTTACTTTGCCCAAAAAGGATCGAATTGTGTAGCCGCTGACTATTCACCCGGAATGGTAGAGGTGGCGCTAAAATTAGCGGCGGCTAACGGCGTTAAAATTGAGGGGCATACAGCGAATGCTATGGCGCTGGATTTTGCCGATAATACGTTTGATATTGTTTATGCCTCCAATTTATTGCACCATATTCCCGATCCCAAAATCGCACTACGGGAAATGCACCGTATCCTCAA
This sequence comes from Coleofasciculus sp. G2-EDA-02, assembly GCF_040226375.1. Classification (NCBI taxonomy): domain Bacteria; kingdom Bacillati; phylum Cyanobacteriota; class Cyanophyceae; order Coleofasciculales; family Coleofasciculaceae; genus Coleofasciculus; species Coleofasciculus sp. G2-EDA-02. The sequence continues at coordinate 1,797 of NZ_JAVKEW010000140.1, forward strand.
ACCCGGAGGAAAAGCCTGTTTTTGGGACCCGCTGAAACATAATCCTGTGATTAATGTCTATCGGCGTATGGCGACTGAGGTGCGTACTGATGATGAAATGCCGTTGGATATTAATATTATCAAGGTGGTTAAGTCTCTGTTTTCCCAAACAACCTATGATACCTTTTGGCTGGCAAGCCTTTGGATTTTCTTGCGCTTCTATTTAATTGAAAAGGTTAATCCCAATAAAGAACGTTACTGGAAAAAGATTATTATTGAACATGAACGATTGAGTCCGACTTATCAGCAGTTGGAGATAATCGATCAGAGTCTGAAAAAGATTCCTTTGATGAAGCGGTTGGCTTGGAATATCGCTGTTGTAGCGACTAAATAGAGTCTGCTGAAAAATTGTCGGTTATGTATCTTGTTAGCTTGCCAAATTATCAAACACTGATTCAGTAATCGAACTCAACTAAAAAATTTTAGCATTAGCTGCCCAATTTTTTTTATGTTTGACCCTTCGATTAGACTCAGGGCAAGCTTTTAATAATATTGGTTAAGACGCGATCGCGACTTCCTGGGTAAAGCTTTCTGGGGGTATTCGGGAAAAGAATAGCTCACGAGACTCTTGCCTAACGAAACCTTCCATCACCGCTTGCTGCAAATGAATGAATGCTTTCAAGTCTTCTGTGCCATATTCCCTAGACAGAAGCTGGCGCAGTTGATTTTCAGATTCCGTGGTTAAATAACCCGTTAATAGCGCTTGTTGAGTAATTTCACAAATTAGATTCATGCCTTCTTGTCCTCCTTTAGGTATCTGTTGAAGATAAGCTGGGATTGTATCACCAACTGTATCTAAATCTATGATGGCACTGCCATGGCAACCCAGGATTGCTACCGAAAAAGACGTACTCCTTAAGGGTTTGTTTCAATGGTTTACCAATACAACCCACGTTCTTGATTAAAGATTAAATTTAATTACACAAAGGCTTGACTTAGTTGACAAACGCCTAAGCTTTATAGTTAGTAAGTTAGCTAAATACTTCCAGTTTGGGTATCCTTCTGAAGAAAGAATTAATCTAAATTAGCTTTAACCCAAAGGCGGGGGATGGGCAGAACCTAACCTAAGAGCCAGTTACCCTCCACGCGATCGCTTCGGGTGCGTCCAGAATTGATATGGCTGTGAAAGGCGTTGCCTGGTATAGTTAAGGGCAAAAACTAAAACGATACAATCATTATCTATTCCTGCTACCATGAAGTCTTACCTTGCCGCTGCTGTGCAAATGACAAGCCTGCCTGACCTAGAGAAGAATCTGGTTGAGGCAGAAACACTGATTGAACTGGCGGTGCGCCAAGGCGCCCAGCTAATTACCTTACCGGAAAACTTCTCATTCCTTGGTAAAGAAGAAGAAAAAGTGGCACAAGCTCACGCGATCGCCCTCCAGAGTGAAAAGTTCCTCAAAACCATGGCACAGCGCTTCCAAGTCACTCTGCTTGGGGGAGGATTTCCTGTGCCTGTGGACAATACAAAAGTTTACAACACCGCCTTACTCATCGATCCCAATGGCGTCGAACTGATGCGTTATCAAAAAGTTCACTTATTTGATGTGAATGTCCCCGATGGCAACACCTATCAAGAATCGAGTACGGTAATGCCTGGGGATCAACTGCCATCGGTTTGTTACTCCGAAACACTGGGCAACTTGGGAGTATCGGTGTGCTATGATGTTCGCTTCCCAGAACTTTACCGTCATTTAGCTGATAAAGGGGCGGACATTTTGTTTGTTCCGGCTGCTTTCACTGCGTATACGGGAAAAGATCATTGGCAAGTCCTACTCCAAGCACGAGCCATTGAAAACACCTGTTATGTGATTGCACCCGCTCAAACGGGACGTCATTACGCGATGCGTAAAACCCACGGTCATGCCATGATCGTTGACCCTTGGGGGGTGATTTTAGCCGATGCTGGCGATAAACCCGGTGTCGCGATCGCAGAAATTAATCCGACTCGCCTCTCCCAAGTTCGTCGCCAGATGCCATCTCTAGAACATCGGGTTTTTATTTGATTAGTCACTGGTCATTTGTCATTTGTCCTTGGTCATTTGTCCTTTGTTTTTTGGATGTGTGACCACAGAGGGATTAGACAACTAGTTTTGCCGTAAAAAATTGTTAAGTCTAAATTTACAACATAAAACCTATGGATGCTACAGAAATTCGGTCGCGTTATGCCGCAGGTGAAAGAAATTTTCGCAGTGTCAATCTGATTGGTGCTGACCTAAACCAAGCTGACCTGAGTTATTGTGACTTGAGCGGTGCTAACCTGAGCGAGGCTAATTTGCAGGGTGCCAATCTCACCGGTGCGGATCTAATTTTTACCAGCCTCAGCGATGCGGATTTGAGGGGTGCGAACCTGAGTGAGGCAAACTTGATTGGCGCCAAGTTGGGTGTTGCCAACTTGAGTGAGGCAAACCTAATCGGTGCCAACTTAATTAGTGCCGAACTCAGTGGTGCTAACCTCAAGAGCGCCAGCCTGAGTCGCGCTTATCTGAGTGATGCGAGTTTAATTAAAGTTAACCTGAGCGACGCTAACTTAAGCGGTGCTAATCTAAGTATTACCAATCTCATCGGAGCGGATCTCAGTGGTGCTAATCTAATTAGTGCTGATCTCAATGGGGCTAACTTGATTGAAGCCAATCTTAGTGGTGCCAATTTAAGTGAAGCCAAATTGTATCGAGCCAACCTCGCTCATGCCAAGCTAAATGGAGCATTATTGTGCCATGCAGATCTGCGCGACGCCAACTTAGCTAGCGCGGATTTGACCGATGCCAATCTAGATCAAGCTAAGCTAGAAGGAACCCTGATCAGTTTGACTGGAGATTCCCAAACCAGTTCCGTGAGATAGGATTCCGGTATCCTCTGGTTCGTGCTAGAACCTAGCATTGGGAAAAGCTAGTTCAAGCTGAATTCCCAAGACACAAAACCTACCTACACCTATGGATGCAAACGAATTTCGGTCACGTTATGCAGCAGGAGAGCGAAGTTTCCAGAATGTTGACCTGCGTGATGCCGACTTGCGTGATGCTGACTTGCGCGATGCTGACTTACGGGGGGCTGACCTCATGGGTGCTGACCTGCGTAATGCTGACCTCAGTGATGCTAACTTACGAGATGCCAAACTGATTGGAGCCGATCTCAGTAAAGCTGACTTGATTATTGCCACGCTCAGTAATGCCGATCTCAGAGATGCTAACCTCAAAGATGCGAATTTAATTGGCAGCAAACTTGGCGTTGCTAACCTGCGGTATGCCAATCTCAATGGCGCTAACTTGAGTGGGGCTGAACTGAGTTGTGCGGATATGAGTCATAGCAGCCTGATGATTGCTTACCTGAGCGGCGCTAACCTGATCAAAGCGAATTTGAGTGATGCTGATCTCACAGGCGCTAATCTCAGTATCACCAACATGATTGGAGTCAATCTCACCAATGCTAACCTGAGTGGGGTTAACTTGAGTGGAGCGAACCTGATTGAAGCCAATCTCACACAAGCTAAGTTAAATGGAGCGAATTTAGGTCGGTCTAATTTAGCCTATGCCAAGCTAACGGCGGCGATTTTAAAAAATGCTGATTTAAGCGACGCAAATTTAGCTGGGACAGACTTGACAAATGTCCAACTTGATAGTACCAAACTAGAAGGAACAATTCTTGAGGTCACATCTTTAAACTTAGTGGAATAAAACAAATGTAGAGACGTTTTATGGAACGTCTCTACACTCTTATTAATTTTCACATTAAATTGACACCAATAGAAAATTCCGTTCGCTTCACCTACTTAGCTGAAAACAGTAAGTCGAACATTCTCGCAAAGGAGAAGGATGGGCTATCCCAACCTGATACGTTTGTTTCAGTTTACCGACGCGATCGCGAATGTCAGAGGCATTAATCCATTCAATAAGGGCGAATCGCTAGATTATGGTTAATGGGACAACCGATTAGTTGTATTGACTCGCCCTATCTTAATTTTCTAGAAGTCCCCTGGTGCAAAACAGCATGAATACCCCAACCCCAGAACCTCTAGCCGAAATTGCCGCCTGTAACGATCATGCCTTAAACACCCTGATCCGATCGCTCACCCATTCCCAGGGATGGTTTTCCTTGATTCTGGCGCGGTGTAACTATACCTGTTTGCGATCGCAGATTCTCCACCTGTTGCACCAACGCTGTCCCCTCAATCTATTTGAGTTAACCCTAGACTCATCGGCGCAGACGATATATACGGCGATTCACCATCAATTAGGGGATCAGCAACCTGATGCAGTATTAGTAACGGGGTTAGAGTCTGTCGGGGATCTCGATGACTTACTCATCGCGACAAATCAGGTGCGCGATTTATTGCGCGATTTTCCGTTTCCGGTAGTATTTTGGGTAACCGATAAGGTATGCAAACGCCTGATCCGAGTCGCCATGGATCTCTACAATTGGGCGAGTCCAAAGCTGGAATTTGTGTTACCTGAACCCGCACTGAGGGCATTAGTCGAGGAAACGGCTGCCCAAGCTTTTGCTGATGAAGAAAACTTAAGCTTAGATTGCACCGAATTAGAGGCGATTCAGCAATCTTGCTATGATCAAGGACAAGACTTGCCACCGGATTTTAATGCCATTTTATCATTAACTTTGGGAGTCATTCACACGAGAAATAATCAAATTGATGAAGCGATTACTCAGTATCAGCAAAGTTTAACCATTTGGCAACAGCATCAGTCAGGAGAACGGGTGGGGATTGTGTCGCTGTATCTTGCTTGGGCTTATGCGCTGAAAGGGGAGCAGCATGAAGGGGAAATTCGGCAGTATGTTCAGCAATGTTGGCAGCACTTAAATCAGGAAAACTGTACAGATTCCTTGGCACACCATAGTTGTAAATTAGGGGATTTGCTGCGACAAGTTGGTGACTGGAAAAATTTACAACAGTTAGCGGAAAAAGCGTTAAATTGGCATCAGCAGCAGGGGAATGTCAAGAAAGTTGCTCAAGACTATGGTTTTTTCGCCGAAGTTGCTTTAAATAAACGTCAGTGGCGAGATGCCCAGCAATTGGCGCAGCAAGGAATTGATGCTTGGCAACAGATATCAGATATCGAGATAAAACGGCTAGGATTGTGTTATTTTATTTTGGCACAATCCCAGCAGCAGTTGGGTCAAGTGAAGGACGCGATCGCGACGTTAGCAACAGCGAGAGAGATTAGCTTAAATGCGACCATTCCCCTGCATCAGTATGACCCGAAACTTTACGTTAACATCATACAAAACTTACGCACTCTGAAATTTGAGCAAGGGGATTATTTAGACGCCTTTCATTTAAAATTAGAACAACGGCAAATCGAGACCCAATATGGCTTACGGGCATTTATTGGTGCGGGACGACTGCACCCACCGCGACAGGTAATCCAACCCGGTGTCAGGGGAAGACAGAAGTTATCCTTATCCCAAATCGTCGCCGCCTCTGGACGCCAGAGGGATTTGGAGGAACTGCTGGAACGGATTCGACGGCGCGATCGCAAATTGACGGTAATTTATGGGTCATCCGGGGTAGGAAAGAGTTCGATTTTGCAGGCGGGATTAGTTCCGATTCTGCAACAAACGTATTTTGAAGGGCGGGATGTTGTACCTGTTTTGCTACAAGTTTATAAAGATTGGGTTGGGGGATTAGATAAGGGTTTAGTGGAAGCATTGAAGAGTGTTAACCGTTCTTATAGTTTCGCTAAGGAGTCTCTTGATACTCAATCCAATCCCCCCCCCGCCCCCCTTAAAAAGGGGGGAGCTAAGAGAGGCTCTAACATTGATTTAATCGGGGATAATAAAAGAAGTTCTGACTCCCCCCTTCCCTTGCAGGGAAGGGGGGCTGGGGGGGGTTAGGTCAACCCTGCCAACAATTCTCAAACAATTGCGTCAAAATGAACACAGCCAATTGTTAACCGTGCTAATTTTTGACCAATTTGAGGAGTTTTTCTTTGATCACAAAGATACAGCCAGCAAGCGAGAGTTTTATGAGTTTCTGCGCGAATGTGTAGAGATTCCTTATGTCAAAGTTATTTTATCCCTGCGGGAAGACTATATTTCTTACCTGTTAGAGTTAAACCGCACAACGCCGTTAACCAATAGCCCTGATGGAAAAATAATTGCTTCTGCCAGTGTTGATAAAACCGTCAAACTATGGAGGATCAATGGCACATTAATTCAAAGTCAACAGAAGCATAAAAAGCGTGTTTTTGCTGTCAGTTTTAGTCCTAATGCTCATGGTAAGACCCTTGCTTCTGCCAGTATGGATGGCAGAGTGATTCTATGGAACTTTGATCTAGATGATTTATTAATTCGCGGTTGTAATTGGCTGCGGGATTATTTGAAGACTAACCCTAATATCAGTGAAGAAGACCGCCATTTGTGCGATGGTATTGGTACTCAAGAGTAATTTCCGGTTCGATGCGATACCTTGGTAAGGGCGCAAGCCTTGCGCCCCTACATTCATTTGCATTAACGAACGCTATTCACTCAAATCGATCAGATTCAACCAACTCCTTGAAGGAAACCGCTTAACCTTAGATACTCAAACAGGAGTCATCAAAGACAGTGCGATCGCGTGACGTTAGCTGTATAAGCTAATTGCTCTTTTTATAGCCGTTTCGGCTTTTCCAGGCTGAGGGTGAATGTCACGTATAATTGGTGAGCAAAAGACTCTCAAGTAAAGACATGACTACAGTTGCTATCTTGCCAGTATCCAATGCAAGCGGTGAGAGGCTTTATCGAGCGATCGCAGGTGATAAGCAATCCACAGGTAAAACCGCAGGTGAAGCGCTAGATGCGTTGACCGCCCAGTTAGAAGGTGGTGAATTGGGTACCCTACTGATTCTCCAAAGCTTTCGTCCTGACTGGTTTTTTAGTGAATTTGAGCAACAGCGTTTATCTGAGTTGATGAATCGCTGGCGAACAGCACGGGATCAGGGACAGATGCTACCTCCGGAACAACAAGCGGAGCTAGATAGGCTTGTCGAGACTGAATTGAAAGCCGCCACAGCCCGAACCACCGCTTTGATGCTCCCGATTATGGCGAAGACAGCGCAACTACAAACCTAGCACCTATTCCAACTCATCAGGATCAACCCCTAACTCCCGCAATCGTGCAGCCAAGCGTTCCGCCCTTTCCTGTGCCATAACCGCTTCCTCTTCCGGCGTTAAAATTAATTCCCCCTCAAACGTCATCCACCGCAACCACAGACGGTTAATTCCCCGAAAACTCCCCTGCCATAATCCTAAACTTAACTCTAACTCCGGCATCAATAATCGATTATCACTGAGGTTCACTGGTGCGTAATGACCCCCGACTAAATGAAACGCCTGTAGTTCATTGGTATAACGACTAAAAACAATTGAGTAAGGAATCCGTAAAATCTGCTCATACACTTGCCACTTTGTCGGCGGATTTCCGGGGGTTTGCACTTTGCGCCCCAAATCTTCTTCTTGTGTACCGGGCGATAATAATTCCACCACCACAAATGGATTTACTTCTTCTTGCCAAACCACGTAACTTAACCGTAAATCCCGCCCTTCATACAACCGAGGTACACCCACCACTCCAAACCAATCCGGACGCTTGTACCACTGCGGATGGGTAACACTATAGTAAAGATTCAAATCACAAGCAGAAAATACCAACTCTGGATTCCAGTTAGCGGGTTGAAATGTCAGAAACAGCAGTAGTGGTTGTAAAAAATGAAACTCGTCTGGCAATCCAGGTTCCTCCGGGTTATCACTCGGTAAATCATACATTGTCGGTAGGGTTTGCCGAGGTGAAAGGGGTGGATCAGATTGAGCTGGAAGCTGAACCATGAGGATTGATCGTGGTTTTCTTTTAGGGATTAGTTTTAGGGTAGCACCCAATACTACTCTGATCCACTAGGGTTCTATTACTTGATTAGCAATTGTTGTATAGGCAAAGTCAGTGAAACTCAATGTACTGACTCAATTCCATTCAAAAATCTGATGCCTAAAAGCTTGCCATTGAGTATAAACATCTCGAAATGTAGCATCGTCATAAAGACCAATCCATTCCACGGCATCGATGCTTCCTTCTAACAAAGCAGGTACAATATCTTGACCCGCAATTGTCATAACTTTGACACCCAAACGGCTCATAATTTGCCCCCCAAGCCCAGGTAGCCGCATTCTCAGGTTCTTTAAATCCGCAACTGTGTTAATTTCTCGCCGAAACCATCCCCCCATTTGTGTCCCTGAATTGCCAGCGGGAAATCCGATGATATTAAACTCGGAAAAAATCTTTTGCCAAGCGTCTAACCCTTTACCTTGGTAAAGCCAAGCATTTTGCTGTTGAGCGTTTAAACCAAAAGGAAGGGTAGTGCCAAAGGCTAGAGCGGGACTTTTTTCAAAGGAGTAGAATGTATTCGTATGACAACATTCAACAGTTCCGGCGGAAACGGCATCAAATACTTCTAGGGGTGGGGCTAAATCACCACCTGGATAGGGGGTTATCGTAAAGCGCCCCTCCGTCATCGTGCTAACCGAGCGACATAATGTTTCAATCCCCTCAAACAAGATTTCAAAATAACGATCCCAACTTGTTGCCATGCGCCAATTAATGATAGGTTGAGTTTGTGTTGATAGGATTGGAGGTGTTTTTTTCCGGCAGGCGTTGAGACTAGACCCAACGGCAGCGATTGTTGTATACTTAAGAATATTTCGGCGTTTCATAACCTCATTATATTTTTTAAATAAGTAATCTTAATGATAAATCATGAAAAAAATCGATGAATGACAAATGACGAATGACAAAAGACACTTTCATTCCCCTTGGTGGTTAAGTAATGGTCTGGCGATGACCCTGTACTTGGCGTTTAGAGCATCCCGCGATTGGGAAGCGACGATTCCCTACCCAGAACCCCCTTATCAGGAGAAAATTTTTCGCGGCGCCCACAATGTCCCAATTTTTGGGATTGTCGCAATTCCCGAACATGCCAAAGGTACGATTGTGGGAACATACGGCATTACCGGAGATTTGGATAACCAATGGTTTCTGAGACTGTTGGGGCGTAAAGCCTTTGCTCAAGGCTATGCGGTGGTGCTATTTGACTGGCGAGCCCATGGAAAAACAGCACTGTTGTCACCAACGTTAACCTCAGATGGTTTGTACGAGGGTGATGATTTTGTTCTAATCGCGGCGCAATCAAAAGCCATGGGGTGTCCCGCCCCATTTTGGTTTACAGGCTATTCACTGGGCGGACAATTAGCGCTTTGGGGGATTAAATCAGCCCTTGCGATCGCACGTTTGCCAGAAGAGGTAGGATTAGAGGAGTCAGAGATTGGCGGTGGTGCAGTTATTTGTCCCAGTCTGGATTCTAACCGTTCTCTGACGTATCTGTTAAACCATCCATTGGGGCGGTATTTAGAACAATCTGTCGCCCGCACCTTGAAAAAACTCGCATGGCGTCTCTACCAGGCTCATCCCCAAGACATTGATCCAGAAGCGATTAAACGGGCGAACAGTATTTGGGGATTTGATCATGAGCTAGTAATTAAGCGATTAGGGTTTTCCTCTGTGGAAGAGTACTATGATGCCAGTAGTGGACTGCATATTTTACCTCACCTGCACAAACCGACGCTGATTCTTTATGCAGCCGATGATCCGATGTTTGACCCCACAATTATTCCCGACTTGCAAGGAATTTGTGCTGATAATCCGGCGATTGACTTAAGGGTGACAAAACAGGGGGGTCATGTAGGCTATATTAGTTCTCGTGCTTGTCAGCGTGACTATCAAGATCCTGACTGCTGGTGGGCGTGGAATCGAGTGCTGGAATGGTGCGATCGCGAAACCAAAGTGTAGAGACGCGCCATGGCGCGTCTTGTGTCGGGGCGGGTTTTACGACTATCATTTCTCACCTCATCTAGATGGAACTCGCACCCGCCCCGACTAAGTTTTAACCTTTGACCCGGCGACTACACCCAAGGCATAATTTTGACTGATTTAGGCTTCATAATGTTCACCCGTAACCTTACCCCGAAACACGATGTATTGATAGATATTGTATGCCAACATAATCGGAATCAGAACACCGATAAATATGATCATGAAAACCAGCGCACTGGGGTCAGCCGCTGCTTCATAAATGGTGATCTGAGTGGGAATGATGTAGGGAAATACAACCAAGGCTAACCCAATAAACGTCAGTAAGAAAAGTAGAATCGTCCAGAGCAAGGGCGTTCTCTCCTCCTGTCGATTTAGACTTCTCAGGAGTAGCCAAATCAGCGTAATTCCCAGTAGGGGTATGGCGGCGAAGATATAAATTTGGGGTTGAGCAAATAGACGCGATCGCGCATACTCATAAAAGATTGGCGTGGTAATCGTAATCACAATCGCGCCAATTAGCGTGGTGATCGCGGCAATTTTAGCCGTTTTGTAATGGGTGGCTTGTAACTCTCCCTCTGTTTTCAGAACCAAATAGGTTGAGCCAATTAACACATACCCTTGAATTAAAGTTAATGCCACGATAACAGATTGCCAGGTTAGCCAATCCCAAGTCCCGCCAATAAAATGACCCGCTTCATCAACCGTAATACCCGATAGTACCGCCCCCAAGGCAAATCCTTGACCCAGTGCAGCGCAGAAACTTCCGGCACCAAAAGCTAAATTCCAGAAGAATTTACGATTAGCTTGTTCGCGAAACTCAAACGCCACCGCCCGGAAGATAAACCCAAAAACCATAAATAAAATTGGGATGTACAAGGCAGTTAAAATCGTGCCGTAGGCTAAGGGAAATGCCCCAAACAAACCCCCTCCCATAATCACCAGCCAGGTTTCGTTCGCATCCCAAACATTACCCAAACTGGTCATTAAAATACCACGGCGTTCCTCACTGGAAGAAGTAACCGATAAAATGCCAACCCCTAAATCAAATCCATCCAGCATCACGTAGAGGAAGAGAAATAGGGCTAAAATGGCAAACCAAACTTGGGGCAGAAAATAGGATAGTGTCTCCATACAATCTCCTACTGTTGCGCTTCTAGTGGGCGTTCATCGGGAATAAACTGTCCCGGATCAGTGTTGACTCCTTCTTGAGTTTCAGAACTGGGTAAAGGGAGGTTGAAATTGGGACCTCGGCGGATAATTCGGCTACCAAAAAACAAAGCGGCACAGAATAACAGGATATAAACCCCACTGAAACTAAGTAACGAGGTTAAAACATTACTGGCTGGAACATTAGACACGGCGTCTACGGTGCGGATTTGCCCGTATACCGTCCAGGGTTGTCGCCCCACACAGCGGACAATCCAGCCGGATTCTACAGCAATATAACCGAGGGGCGCGGCAAAAATCCAGGCAAATAGAAGCAGACGTTGCTGGGTAATGTTTTCCGGTGAAAGCTTACCCCGTAGCCATTGTAGTAGACTCAACAGCATTAATCCGGCGAAGAAGAAGCCAATGGCAATCATGATCCGGAAGGAATAGTAGATTAACCCTAAAAGATGGGGACGATTTTCAGGTTTCCACTCCTTCAATCCCAATACAGGTTCTGGTAATTCTTTTTGGAATTCCAGGATATATCCCAAAGCATTGGGAACTTTAATTTCCCAATCATTTTGTTCGGCGGTTTCATTGGGGAATGCCAAAAGACTCCAATCTGCGGCAACTCCGGCGGGTATGGTTTCCCACTGCGCTTCCATCGCCGCTAGTTTTGAAGGCTGATGACGATACACTTGTTCGCCACTTAAATGCCCAATATAGATCTGTAACGGTGCCACTGCGATCGCAACGGCTAAGACAATTTTCAATGATTTAGAAAAGAAGGCTTGATGGCGTTGGTTGAGAATGTACCAAGCGCTAATCCCACCAATCACAAACAGCGATGTTTCTAGGGTGGCAAAAAACATATGTAGAACGCTGTTCACCATGAAGGGATTGAAAATTGCCTGAAAATAATCACTGACAACAAACTTGCCATCGATAAATTCTCCACCCGATGGGGTTTGCATCCAGGAATTGGCAGCTAAAATCCAGAACGTGGATAAGTTAGCACCGAATGCTACAAGGATAGTGGCAATGTAGTGCATGATCGGATGAACACGCTGCCAACCAAACACCATAATCCCTAAAAATGCTGCTTCTAGCATGAACGCCATCGATGCTTCAAAGCCGAGAATGCTGCCAAAAAAATTACCAACAGCCTCCGAAAAGGATGCCCAGTTAGTGCCAAACTGAAATTCCATCGGCACACCAGTGGCGACGCCAATGCCAAAGTTGAGGACATACAGCTTTGACCAAAAGCGAGCATGGTAATAATAATCCGGATGGCGCGTCTTCAACCATATTCCTTCCACAATCACTAGGTAAATACCCATACCTGTGGTGAGAATGGGCCACAGTATATGAAAAATAGCCGTCACTGCAAATTGCAGGCGTGACAGCACGACGGTATCAGACAAAAATTCCATGACTTTCCTTTACATTAAGACCTGAACAAGGTTTGGTCACAATTGACTAGAAAACTCGATCAGGCTCATGAGCCGATTCGTTCTTATCCTAACCTGCTGAAACCGTGACGGCGAGTGGCATATCCTCCCTCAGGGCATTCTTTTTTTAGAGCAAGTAGTCGTTAAAGAAATAATCCTGTTATGGCACGTTTCTACATGACTCTTCTAGGGGAATACTGGCGAATTTTGTTGAATGGCACGCTCCTTACGGTGGGTGGGCATTGCCCACCCTACGGTATATGAAAGGTTTTAGCGATTTCAAAATGCTTATTTCAGTGCCATTCTGCTTAAGTTTAAAACCAATAAAACAGGATAACCACAGAATTTTGCGTCCTTAGCGCGGTAACGTTTCCTGTGCTATATCCCCCAAGTTAAATAAGAATGGCACACTACTCTTGGAATCACCACCCATGACCAAAACTTTCGGCATTTGCGCCCCACCTTGTTTCCAGGCTTCGATGGCTTCTTTTTGCAGAACCAGTGGTCCGCCTTGCTCTCTCAGGGTTTCTGCCAATAGTCGTTGGGCTTCGGCTCTACCCTTGGCGCGATTGATGTCCGCTTGGGCTTGTTGTTCGGCTTCCCGGGCAACGTAAACAGCACGTTGCGCCCGTTGTTCAGCGATTTGTTTTTCCTCAACCGCCTTGGAGAACTCTGGGGAGAAGTTTAGGTCAACCACGCTGGTATCTAGGACGATGATGCCATACTTTTCTAACCGTTCATTCAAAGCATTATCAAAGTCTTGTTTAAGTTCAGTCCGTTTGGTGATTGCTTCTTCTACCGTTCGCCGAGCCGCTGCAACTTTGAACGATTCCTGAGTTTGAGGGGCGATAATTTTCGAGACGATATTCTGCAATGTGCCTTGTGTGCGTCGGATCGTAACCACCTGTGTCGGATCAAGGCGGAAGTTAATCGCAAAGCTAGCTGATAGATCCTGAAGATCCTTAGTGGAACTCTGGGCAGGAACTTCAAATTTTTGCACGGTTACATCATATACGTCCACCACTGAGATTAAAGGCGGCTTGATATGGATACCTTCTAGTAAGGCTCCATCTCTGGCTTTACCCAAGATGCTGATCACCCCGGCTTGACCTGGGTTGATGATCACAAAGGAGCTAAAGCTAAGGAGAATCAAGGCTGCTGCAATAATTCCTCCCACTAAAGCTTGCCAATTCTGTGAATTCTGATACTTCAACGTTTACTCTCCTTACTTCATAGCCATTGGCGACTCTTTCCAGCCTACCAATGTTCAGACCCAGTTGTGTTGATTAGGGGAAAATGGGAAAGCATGTTCCAGATGTTCTAGGGCGCGTCTGCTGTAGGGGCGGGTTTTACAGATAACATTTTGGCACTGTCTGGAAACTTCACTCGCACCCGCCCAAATCGGGAAGCGGAGGAGCGGAGGAGCCGGGAAAGCCTGTTTTAGACGTAAGGCGTGGAACTATGGCGAGCAGAGGGAATAAGGGAGATGGGGGAGTAGCATCCTAACTAGGGAAGCGAAATATCATTTTTGCCCAAATATATCTAAATCTATCTCAACAAACCATAAAATGATTCATAATATTTATGAATTTGCTGGATCAATTAATTCTGAATAATGCTATGAAGGTAGATAGAGATACGTCCATGGTAGCATGTCAGGGAAAGCACATAATATTCACGCTAACTCTGGTGTTGGGTTACTCTTCGAGAAGCCTTGCCTAGGTATCTCAACCCAACCGACAAAGCTAATATGTACCCTATGTATATCGGTGAAAAATGTGAGGGAGTGCTATGAAAAACAGTACCATTAGATTCATTATCTTTGTTCTTTTCGCGTCTTGTGTAGTCATCGCGCCTCAAGTTCAATCAAGTAATACCCATTCGGTTAACTGGGGATATAGTGGGGATGCATCACCTAAAAATTGGGGAAACTTAAGTCCGAAATTTGAAACCTGTAAACTTGGCAAAGAGCAGTCTCCGATTAATCTGAACGATAAGTCAGCCTCTAGCGCTAAATCCCTTGAATTTACCTATAAAAATACACCCTTTAAAGTTATTAATAATGGTCATGCCATTGAAGTTGACTACAAGGCTGGAAGTTATATAGAAATTGAAGGTAAGCGGTATGAACTTCTCCAGTTTCATTTCCATTCTCCCAGCGAACACAGGGTTAAGGGTGAAGCCTATCCCATGGAAGCCCACCTGGTTCACAAAAGTCAGGATGGACAATTGGCGGTTGTTGGAGTTTTCCTAAAAGAAGGTCAATACAATCCATTTATTGAAACCTTATGGGCGAATATACCAACCCAGAAAGGAGAACGAATCGTCCGGGGTGTGACGATTAATGCTAGTGCGTTACCGCCACAAGACAAGTCTTATTATCATTATACGGGTTCATTAACTACCCCACCTTGTACAGAAGGGGTCGAGTGGTATGTTTTGAAACAGCCAATTGAGATATCATCCCAGCAGCTAGCTAAATTTAAGTCAGTTTATAGCGGTAATGCTCGACCTGTTCAACCTCTGAATCAACGAGTTATTGAAACCAAATAGTTTTAAGTTAGTATGGGGAGGGTTTGGGGATTTTAGGCTTGGCTATTGATAACCTTTGTGCAAAACCAGCCCGGATGTAGAGACGTTGCATGCAACGTCTCTACATTCCCATATTCCTTATTTCCATCTGTTACCTGTTCCCCAATCTTAGACGGATACAGGAGTTTTCAGGAGAGTGACAAAGTTCGATAGAATTTGTAAGCCTGCTGTGGACGATTTTTCGGGATGGAACTGAACCGCCATCATATTATCCCGCGCGATCGCAGCCGTTACGGTTTGTGATCCGTGTGTCACTGTAGCGGCGCGAATCGTCGGATCAACAGGCTCAACGTAGTAGGAATGGACAAAATAAACTTGTGGGTTCTCAGATAGCTGCATCCACAAGGGACAATCCGGTTGAGTGAACTCCAAATGGTTCCACCCCATGTGCGGAATGCGGATATCCGGTTCTGGCTGAAATCGCCGCACTTTCCCCGGGATAATCCCTAATCCGGGTTCCTTTCCTTCTTCTGAACTTTCAAACAGAATTTGCAACCCTAGACATATACCCAGGAACGGTTTACCGCTAGCAATCACCCGTTTAATCGGTTCATCGAGTCCGCGCGATCGCAAATGCTGTACGGCGGGGTCAAATGAACCCACTCCCGGTAGTACCACCCCATCCGCCTGTTCAATCTCAGCCGCGATATCTGTTACCTTGGTTGTTGCACCCGCATTCTCCAACCCTTTACAAGCCGAGTGCAGGTTACCCATATCGTAATCGACCACCGCAATGATTGGCATTGTAAATAATTCTCCAATAGTTTGACTTTGTTTGCTATTATTTTATTTAGTCGCAATCCAAAACGACATAAAATAACCCCAAGGACTCTTGGGGGGTGAACCCTTGAACAATCTCTCCATCAGGTGTACCTAGACCACTACCTATAGTACATGACAACTCAATGGTGGCATCGAAAAGAAACAAAAATTTGATGAAACGCACAGCTAGGGTTTACCTGAATGATTTGAATGTGGGTAAGTTAGAAATTGTGCGCGAATTTTTGACTCAATGCCACGATGTTATGCAGTATTTTGTTGACTTGTTTTGGCAACGTCAAGATTTTTCCGGGAAACTGGCTGACTTACCAACAGTTCACGCCCGCCAAGAAAAAGTTTGGCATCACCACCCGTTTGGGGCAAGCCCTTGCCAAACAAGCAAGTGAGTGTGTTTCTTCTGGACACAAAAAACAGAGAAAACGGAAACCTCAACTTAAACGGCACACAGTTACCTTATTTTACCACTTCGTCACCCTCTCTCCCTTTAAAAAGAAGGGCTTTGATTGGTGTGTCAAACTGATTGGTTCGGGAGCGCCCAAGTTAGTTATCCCCCTCAAGTCCACCTCAGTCATCAATCAACGGTTAGCTCAGGGATGGCAACTCTCTAAAACGATCCGCCTGGGGTTGAAGAAAGGGCGATTGTGGATTGATTTTATCTTTGAGAAAGTTAGACCTCCCTTGAAAACATCAGGTCAGGTAGTGGGGATGGATTCCAACTACAAAAACGGCGTCGTCTTCAGTGACTCCCAGGTAGTTGGAGAAGATATTTATCAACGAATTCAGGGGTTTAAAAAGCGTCAGAAGCATACCCACGCCGAAATAAAATCTCGGTTGGGTCATGCCCTGAAAAGTGTTGATTGGTCTTCAATAAAAGTTCTCAGTATTGAGGACTTGAAGTTGGTTAAACAGGGAAAACGAGGGACGTTCTCTCGCTTGTTTAACAGGCGGCTGTCTCATTGGCTATATAGGACTTTGGTGCAATTTTTGGAGAGAAAGTGCGAAGAGGAGGGGATTCAGCTAGTGGTGAAAGACCCCTTTAAGACTTCGCAGTTCTGTTCAAGCTGCAACAGATGGGATAGACGAAACCGAAAAGGTGACTCGTTTAAGTGTGTTCATTGTGGCTACCAATCTCATGCTGACCACAATGCGGCACACAACTTGGAGCTTTTAGGTGTGGCGGGAGTTTATGGTCTCCGTTCCTACTTAAGTTCAAAATGTCAAAGTTTTGGATAACCATGAACCGATTCCTCGTTATTTTTATGGTTCAATCTATATTTTAATGAGTTCGGTGCTAATCGATAATGTCAACAACTATCCTTTTGACATCCTTTCAAACCTGGTTACCTGATCACAAATCCAATGCGTCCGATGATTTACTGCTGAAAATCCAACAAGAGAGTAACCCGTTTCCGGAACAAGCCATATCCTTGGCGTATCTGAGACAGCTACCCGTTGACGTATTTCCAGCCAGTGATTTAGCGATCGCGGAAATTGAACACCTGCAACCGGATGTGGTAATCTGTTGCGGCATGGCTGAATCCCGTTCCCGATTAACCGTAGAAGCTGGGGCAACGCCTCTATACCTTGTTGCTCAAGTCTATTGGTTGGTTTATTATATAGTTCTTCAGAAAATCTTCAGCTTTAAAGGGTTGTCCTATTATCTTTCCGCCTTCCTTGGCAATAAGATAAACATCCAGACTCACTTCCTCAACACCTCTGTAGACTTAGAGGAACTATTACAGGGATTAACCGAAACTGAGATTAGTTACGACGCGGGTAAATTTGTCTGTGAAGGACTCTATTATCAAGTATTAAGCTATTTGCGCGATTATTCCCCGACAACTGGTTGTATCTTTGTCCACGTTCCCCTACTAACGCCCGAAAACCTATCCACAATTTTGACAGACTTTCGCCTAATTATTTCCAGAATAGCAGTTTGGGCAATGATTCAACGCCAAAACCAAATAAGACAGACAACTACTGCTGCTTAGAGACAAAGACAACATAGATTCCTTCTCGTTTCAATAGAGGGCGATCCGAGCAAAAGGAAAAACTGACTAATTTTGTTAACTCGCCCTCATCTTCAATTAACCGTGATTTTTCGATAATCATTTATAATCATCCCCTGTAGGGGCGAGTCGCCGGACTAGCGTTAAAGGGAAAACCGATTAATTTTGTTGACTCGCCCTCATCTTGAGTTAATACCAAATCCGGGTTGACTACCCCCTTATCCAGTCCGCGCAGGCAAACTTTTTTGTGTAGCAGCGATTTTAATCGCTAGGGCAAAAAAGGCTTACTGTCTGTGAGATTGAGCCCCAGGTGGGCGACTTTGGCGAAAACTGATAATTAACAAGCAGATAATCCCTAGATTAATAAAAACATCAGCAAAATTAAACACTGGAAAAGGGACGAGTTGAATATGCCGAAAATTGACTAATACAGGGAACTTGACGATCGGAAACTCCAGAAAATCAACCACACAGGTTAACTGTTTTCCATTAACGATACAATCATTAAAAAATCGGTCAATTCCATTGCCTAATGCACCCCCTAAAATAAACCCGTAGCCTAACTGCTCAATAGGTTTCAGCCGGGAACCAAACCATGCCAACCCCATTAAACCCAGACTCACTGCCAGTGATAGCCAGCGCAGCCAAACTCCGCCCTTACTAAACAGACTAAATGCGGCTCCGGTATTCGTCACATACGTTAAGTTAAAAATACCGGGAATCAGAGGCAAAGTTTCGGATAATGCAAAATTTTGTACCACTAAATATTTAGTCAGTTGATCCAAAATTAAACTAACAGCGGCAATTATCCAGAAGTAACGATTTTTTCTAAAAGGCATAGTCAATTGGTTGACATCGAATATTACCACTGTGACATCCTCCTACACTAAATGCTTGGCATTATAGTGTAGGTACGATTCAATGAGTTGATACAACCGCTTCTAAACCCAACAGATTCATCAACCGTTCAATGTCAAAATGTTCTGTCATAAGCTGTTGGACGCATTGTGCTTTTATGGATTCGCGCAGGCGTACTTGACCAAAAGCGCGATCGATAATTTCTACAGTGGTGAGGGTATCGAGATCCACCGATAAAATGGGGATTTCCAATTCTTCAGCACGGTTGACAATTAACGGTTGGGGTGGTAGTTGACCTGTTAAAATCAGACAGTGGGTTGAAGTTTCCAGTGCTGCCATTTGGATATCCGTGCGATCGCCTCCGGTAACCACTGCCATGTGCTTGCCTTTGCGGAAGTATTTTAGGGCAGAGTTGACATTCATCGCGCCAATGGTCAAACTTTGAACCAATAAATCTATCCGATCCGGACGGCAAAGCACTTGAGCATCCAGTTGATGAATCAATTCTCGCACCGTAACGCTGCGAAGTAAGTCATTTTGGGGTAACATCCCCAATACAGGAATACCTTGTGCCTCTAGAAAGGGTTGGACAGTGGATTGAACGATTTCCAGTTGATCAGCCGGAATCGCATTAATCACAATTCCCCGTAAGCGATCGCCAAGTTGGTGTTTGGCAGATAGCAGCGTTTCCACCAGTAACACCGAATGAAAACGGCTGACTAATACAATTGAAGCCTCTATTTCCTGAGCAATGTTCAGCAACGAGAGGTCAAATAGATTGCCTTCAAAAAGCGTACTCGGTCCTTCGAGTACCATTAAATCGCCAATCGGAGGCTGGAGATAGGACTTCAGCGATTGACGGTAATTGGTAGAATCCTCACCGCGTAAGCGTTTTTGCATCGTCTGATCATCCAGACAGACTAAAGGCGATCGCACCTGCTTTTCTGGTAAGTTAAGGATTTCTGGAATAAACTGCACATCATCGCCGTCCCAATCTAGTTGATTGGCATGTCCAGCGCTGCCTAAGAGCTTACCATAACCAATATCCAGTCCCTTGCTTTTGAGCTGATGGGCGATGCCCAGAATAATGGCAGACTTGCCACTATACGCTTCAGTTGATCCAATTAGTAAATAATTCACGGATTTTGTCACCCCTAATTTCACTCCTCCGTTCAAAATGCCACTTGAGTTTACTCGTCACGTAGTAGTTTTCGATAAAATGTCTGGGAAAAATCGGTCAAGCGGGTGCGCTTGAAATTCAAAATGACTTCGATTAAGTAATTAATAAATTCAGAATTTGCCAAAGTTACCTCATAACTGAGTTCCGCATTCCCATCAAACTGTAATCGGCATCGGGTGAGTTCCGAAGGTAGCTTAGAGACAAACCAGGTTGCCACAAAGGGAATGCTCTCACCGCCTTCAATACGGCGACTCCCTTCTAAGGAACCCTGTTGATACAGACTAATCGCCAGGGGGAGGGCATTGCGTTTAGCGCCTTGATAGTAAGGCATGTAGACACCGACGGCGCCTTTATCGGCTGGCTGAAGTTTCTCGATTGACATAGCTGACTAACGTCTTGTTCCGGTATGGAGAATGTCATGCACTCTCGTTAGAGGTTAATAAATTATAGGAAACCGATGCGGTTGAACTAGATAGATCTCTCCACCAATTGTTTACTCTACCTCGATCTTAGGCGTTTTTGGTTCCTGTATGCTAATTTCTAATGAAGCATTTATACTAAAACTGCAATTAGCCATGAGTGAGACAATCTTTAGCAAGATTATCCGTCGGGAAATCCCGGCTGACATTGTTTATGAGGATGATCTAGTCCTAGCTTTCAAGGATATTACGCCCAAAGCCCCCGTTCATATTCTGCTCATTCCCAAAAAACCGATTCCCCAGCTAGCGGCGGCTGAGTCCCAAGATCATGCCCTTATGGGACATCTGCTGTTAACTGCTAAGCGAGTGGCTGAACAAGTGGGTTTGAATCAAGGGTATCGAGTGGTGATCAACAATGGGGCTGATGGCGGTCAAACCGTGGATCATCTACATTTACACATTTTAGGTGGACGCCAGATGCAGTGGCCCCCCGGTTAAAAGTTGAGGTGTGGGGGGCACAGGTGCACAGGGGCAGGGATATAATTCCTTCAAGATTATTTGAATAACTTGACCGATTTATCGCTTACTCTGCCCTTTATTCCGTTAGTAGTAGAGCCAGAGTTCGAGTTAGTCGTGACGAACAAATATAGCGGTTCTCCAGTAGGGGCACCATCCTTGCGCCCGATTTAACCGTAAAATCTATTGTGCCAAAGTCTTTAACGGTGAGTGGTGCGTTACGCTTCACTCTCCTCACCCTACAGATTTACCTGAAGCGCTGTCAAGCTAAGCTTTGAAGATAGTTACCACATCGGCTTCGGGTTGGAATCAGCGAATTCCAGTACCATATCCTAATATGAATGTCACTGACTGGTATGTTGGTGGGCAGTGCCCACCCTACGGTATATCCAAGGTTTCGGCGCTCCCAAACTGCACGCTTTTCAGTGCTATTCAACCTAATATGGGCTTACTGTGTAATAAACCCCCCTTGGATTATGCGCCTTAGCCTAGAACCCTTTACTGTTCACAAGCGATTCCCCTTAACCATTAGTCGCGGTACAACCTCCCAAAGCACCAATATCTGGGTGCGGCTAGAACATCAGGGGATAGAGGGTTGGGGCGAAGCCTCTCCCTTTGCGATCGCGACTCCATCCCATCCCTTAACTAAACCTCCACAAACCACTCAGATGCTGTTAACCGCACTTGAGTTACTTATACCCATATTAGAAGCATATACACCCTGGGAACGCCAGAAAATCGAACGAGTCTTGGCAGAAACTGATGCACCATCAGCGGCTAGGGCGGCGATTGATATAGCATTACAGGATTGGTTAGGAAAACACTTGGGTGTTCCCTTATGGAAATTATGGGGATGCAATCGCCACCGAATTGTGCCAATTTCCGCCACGGTAGGAATTAGTACACCTGAAGCCGCAAAACAACGAGTGCGAGATTGGATACCGATCACTGGGGG
Source organism: Coleofasciculus sp. G2-EDA-02 (assembly GCF_040226375.1). Classification (NCBI taxonomy): domain Bacteria; kingdom Bacillati; phylum Cyanobacteriota; class Cyanophyceae; order Coleofasciculales; family Coleofasciculaceae; genus Coleofasciculus; species Coleofasciculus sp. G2-EDA-02. The sequence goes on from NZ_JAVKEW010000140.1 coordinate 23,595, forward strand.
TAATGTACTTAAAATTAAACTCGGTTCCCCTGACGGAATTGAAGCCGATCGCGAAATGCTATTAGCCATCCGAGACGTCGCCCCCCAAGCCCAGCTAACCGTTGATGCGAATGGTGGTTGGAGTTTAGACGAAGCGGTAAAAATGTGCGACTGGTTAGCCCCACAAGGTGTCAAATACGTCGAACAACCCCTTAGAGCCGGACAAGAGGCGGATTTACCTCACCTGTATTCGCGATCGCCTTTGCCTATTTTTGTCGATGAAAGCTGCTTTACCAGTGGGGATATTCCTCCCCTGGCTGATTGCATTCATGGGATTAATATCAAACTAATGAAATCCGGTGGATTAACCGAAGCCTTGCGGATGGTACATACTGCCAAAGCCTATGGATTACAGGTGATGTATGGCTGCTATTCCGATAGTACCCTCGCCAATACCGCCGCGTCTCACTTATCCTCTTTCGCCGATTATCTGGATTTAGATAGCCATTTGAACTTAGCAGACGATCCCTTTACCGGGGCGACGCTTCAAGATGGACGATTGATACCAAATAATTTATCAGGATTGGGAGTGCAACGCCATGTATCTGACGAGTGATCAGCCTGTTGCTATTTTATTACATGAAGGGATTCGCGGCGATCAGGGGAAAACCGGATTAACGCTGCTACGATATAGCGAAGCAACTGTCGTGGCGCTGATTGATAAGGATTGTGCTGGAGAATCTTTATCTGAATTAACTGGAATTAACTGTAATGCGCCGATTGTGGATTCAGTGAGTTCCGCCCTCGCCTACAATCCCACGATTTTAGCGATTGGAATTGCCCCATCGGGGGGACGATTGCCAGAGGTTTGGTGGCAAGAAGTTAAGCAGGGAATAGCGGCGGGACTTTCAATTTATAACGGTTTGCATACGCCAATGGCATCTGATCCAGAGTTACAATAATTACTCAAACCCAATCAACAAATTTGGGATATTCGCCAGGAACCCAAGGGTTTGGGGATTGGTAAAGCCCAAGCGCGATCGCTGTCTTGTCAACGGATTTTAACCGTGGGTACGGATATGGGTGTGGGGAAGATGTCTACCAGTATTGAGTTTCATCGCGCCGCTTGTCGAAAGGGAATTAAGTCTAAGTTTTTGGCAACCGGTCAAGCGGGGTTAATGATTGCTGGGGATGGTATTCCTTTAGATGCAATTCGGGTTGATTTTGCGGCGGGTGCGGTTGAACAAATGGTGATGAAATTTGGCAAGGATTATGAGTTGTTAATGATAGAAGGACAGGGTTCACTGATTCATCCTGGTTCTACGGCAACCTTACCCTTAATTCGAGGCACACAACCCACAGGTTTAATATTAGTTCATCGCGCTGGACAACGGCATATTCGCCATTACCCGGATGTGCTGATTCCACCGTTACCAGAGGTTATTCGACTGTATGAAACCGTGGCTAGGGCGGGAGGGGCATTTGCACCGGTGTCAGTGGTGGCAATAGCCTTGAATACGGGGCATTTGAGAGAGGGGGAAGCAAAAGACGCGATCGCGCAGGTTCAGGATGAGACGGGTTTACCTTGTACGGATGTGGTGCGGTTTGGGGCAGATTTGTTGGTCGATGCTGTAATGGAAACGTTATAATATTTTCCCTATTTGATGGATTAGAGTTACATCCTCCAAACCGTAGGAGCGCACGCTCCGTGCGCCCTATTGCCAACGTGCGCCCATCAAATCGTCAAATCTATTCCACTATTTTAGATGTGTTAGTTTGGTCGGCAATTTAGGGCATTAAAATGTCCGATGTGTCGGCGTTGGAATTATGTTTTTTTAACGCAGAGGGCGCAGAGGGTAGCGCAGAGGTACGCAGAGGAATTGAAGGTATTTGAGGGGAAATTGTTGAGATTTGGAGAAGTAAGCGGAAATGATAAGATAGGTTGTCTATCTGTTCAATTTTTGCTCATAGGTGCTGACGCAGATGCTTGACGAAGGCGCATTTCTTCCTTAATTGCTAAAGACTGCTGATGGTATGCTATTGCCTGTTGGTATTCCCCTAGGGAATCGTAAGCATTGCCCAAATTATGCAGAGAACAAGCAATGCCATGGCGAGCCCCAATTTCTTCTTGAATCACTAAAGACTGCTGACAGTATTTTATTGCCTGTTGGTATTCCCCTAGGTAATTGTAAGCATTGCCCAAATTATTCAGAGAATTAGCAATGCCATGGCGATTACCGATTTCTTCACATATTGCTAAAGAATCTTGATAGTATGCTATTGCCCCTTGGTATTCCCCTATGGAACAGTAAACATTGCCCAAACCTATCAGAGAACTAGCAATTCCACAGTGATCGCTTATTTGTTCAAATATTACTAAAGACTGCTGACAGTGTTTTATTGCCTGTTGGTATTCTCCCAAAGAAAGGTAAGCACTGCCCAAATTATGCAGAGAAGTAGCAATGCCATGGCGATTACCGATTTCTTCACATATTGCCAAAGACTCTTGATAGTATTCTATTGCCTGTTGGTATTCTCCCAAGGAAAGGTAAGCATTACCTAAATTACCCAGAGGAGTAGCAATACTATTGCGATCACCGATTTTTTTATATATGGCTAAAGAGTCTTGATAGTATTCTATTGCCTGTTGGTATTCTCCTAAGCGAAGGTAAGCATTACCCAAACCTACCCGAGAATCAGCAATACCATTGCGCTCGTCGATTTCTTCATATATGGCTAAAGAGTCTTGATAGTGTGCTATTGCTCCTTGGTATTCCCCTAGGGAACAGTAAACATTACCCAAACCTATCAGAGAACTAGCAATCCCACAGTGATCGCTTATTTCTTCAAATATTACTAAAGACTGCTGATAGTATTCTATTGCCTGTCGGTATTCCCCTAGGGAACAGTAAGCATTGCCCAAAGATGTGAGAGATGCGGTAAATTGCCACTCTGACTGACTGCGATTCCACTCTTTCACGAACTGCTCATACAGTTCAACCTGAATGTGGTTATACCCACGCAATGTTAAAAACTCATCGCAGTAGTCCAGAATGTTAAAGGCTGGAATATACTGTTTAAGTTCACACCAGTGATAGAATATTTCCAGATATTCGGCTACATCCTCTATTGTGCCCCAAGGAGGTTGTTTAAGATTTAAAAGATAATAGTTTATCGCCCGTTGATGCGCCTGGGTTAAATCTCCCCCTTTGTATTTCGCATATTCCTGAATCAACGGCTGAAACTTAAACCACCGCCCTCCATCTTTATCTCTCTCTTCCTGTAATAGAGAACGCCTAACCAACTGACGCAAATCTTGTTCAATGCTTTTGATATCAGGTTCTTCTTTTTGAGAAAAACCTAACCCCCCCCAACCCCCCTTCCCTGCCAGGGAAGGGAGGAGAATTCGTATAAATGTTGCTTCTAATATTGCTCCCCTCTCCCACCCCCCTTTCAAAGGGGGGCAAGGGGGGATGGAGAGGGGTTGGGGGAGAGGTTATTTGCACCAACGCCATCGCTGAATTAAAAGGAATCCGATAAACACATACCCCCAATACCAATTGCTGCATTCTCTGACTAATCTGCCCAAAACTCTCATTTAACACCCGCCGCATCCAGATATCGACTGTACCCCGATGCAATCCGGTTAAATTATCACCCCTTAACAAATGGGATATATCCGCCAACTCATAGCGCTGCAAATACCGAATCTGGGGATCGAATTCTTCCTCTTCTAATAAAAACCCAGCCACCAGCTTTAATAATAATGGATGTCCCTCTACCTTCTGGGAAAACTCGACTAATTCCTCCTCTATTCCCCGAATTCCCAACGCCTGCAATAACGTCGCCCCTTCCAAAGGTTCTAATCCCGGTAAGGATAACCATTGACATCGAATCGGTGGCAAATCCAACCGTTCCCGCGTTGTTACCAACACCACACTTTTCCCGCCACATTCCAACCAGCCATAGAAAAATTGCCGATAGGATTCATCGCGAATAGAGGTATTCTTGTTATCCCCACCATCAGATTGCAACAGAGTTTCCAAATTATCCATCACCAGCAAATACCGCCCCTGACGCAGATGATTTACCAATACATTCCCCAGGGATTGTTCGGGTATCGCCTCGATGGTTTCCGGAGATACTCCAAATTTCAATAAGACGCGCCGCGCTAACTCGGTAAACCCAATCCGGCTAATATCAGCCCAAACTTTATCGTCAAATTCTGTACTATCCTCGTCGTAAACCTTCGCCGCCAGCGTCGATTTTCCTAACCCACCGATACCCGTAATTCCAATTAACCGAGTATTCCCATCCGCCATCCAATCCCCAATGGTTTGGCGTTCTAAGTTTCGCCCTTGCCAATTATCGGTACTGGGGCGAATTTCATCTAAATTGGGTGGGGTGCTGCGCTGATTTTCTACCAGTAGTCAGTAGTTGTTTGTGGTATCTCTCCCGCCAATTCGCCCAATGGAGTCGGCTTTAATATCGCTAATAATATCCCCTGTGGTGTCAGCTTTCACTTCAACCGTGCGGCTGCTGCGATCGCTCTTTTTACTCACAGTCCGCTGATCGGCTATACTACTTATATTCACAACCTGTCCTGCCAGACGTTGCACCTCTTGGGCAAAGGCGGTATCTTGGTTCATCACCGCTTGCAAATACTCCGTCACCCGTGCTAAGTCGGGTTGAGAACCCTTTTGGGCGGCTGCGATCGCGCGATTTGCATCAGGATTGCTTGACAATCTGCGCTTTATGGTATCTCGCAGTTTAACAATTGCGCCTTCTGTTGCCTTGCCTACCCCGGTTTCGATAACCGCACCACATAAGATTTTGGCAGCTTCTACGGCGATTAATTCTGGTATCATAGCTGACGCAGCGAATGATAATTGTGTCTATTCTATCCCACCATTTTAGCTGTACCAGTCCTGTACTCGTAAAAAATTGACTGACTGGAAAAAGCAAATAGGTATTTTTTATGAATATCAATTTCTTGTTTCATATTTTTTCTCTTGAATAACTTAAAAAGCTGTCTCGTCAAAGAAGAGACAGCTTTATCGACGTACAATCCAACTGAGTGTAGGGGCAATTCATGAATTGCCCCTACACCATCAGCGATTAGTAATCGAAATCGCCCATACCAGCACCAGCGCCAGCACCAGCACCTTCCTTGGGTTCAGGCTTGTCAACCACAATACATTCAGTGGTCAATACCATCCCCGCGATAGAGGCTGCATTTTGCAGGGCGGAACGAGTCACCTTGGCGGGATCAACGATACCGGCTTCAAACATGTCAACGAACTCATTCGTCGCTGCGTTATAGCCAACGTTAAAGTCTTTCTCTTTCACCCGCTCAGCGATAACCGCACCATTTTGACCCGCATTCTCAGCAATCCGCTTCAGGGGCGCGGCGAGCGCACGAGAAACAATCATTGCCCCAATCAAACCTTCACCGGTCAGGTTTTCATTTGCCCAAGATTCCAGGGTAGGAGTCAGATGAGCCAGAGTCGTACCACCACCGGGAACAATCCCTTCTTCTACCGCCGCCTTGGTCGCGTTAATCGCGTCTTCTAAGCGCAGCTTGCGGTCTTTCATTTCAGTTTCCGTAGCCGCCCCAACTTTTACCACCGCAACGCCACCGGACAGCTTCGCCAAACGCTCTTGCAGTTTCTCCTTGTCGTAGGAAGAATCAGATTCTTCAATCTGACGACGGATTTGTTCACAACGGGCTTTAACCGCCGCTTCGTTGCCTTCAGCCACAATCGTGGTATTGTCTTTGGTGATGTTGATGCGACGCGCTTTACCCAGCATATCTAGCTTGGTGTTTTCCAGCTTCAGACCCGCGTCTTCGGTGATCACTTGACCACCTGTCAATACCGCGATATCTTCCAGCATAGCTTTGCGGCGATCGCCAAAACCAGGAGCTTTAACCGCAGCGACGTTGAGCACACCGCGCAGACGGTTGACCACCAGAGTCGCCAGGGCTTCTTTTTCAATGTCTTCAGCCAAAATTAGCAGAGGACGACTCGAACGAGCAACTTGCTCTAGCACAGGTACTATGTCCTGAACCAGGGTAATTTTCTTATCGGTAATCAGGATGAAGGGTTCTTCCAGAATCGCTTCCATCCGCTCCATATCGGTGGCGAAGTAGGGCGAGATGTAGCCCTTGTCAAAGCGCATCCCTTCGGTGATTTCTAATTCAGTGGTCATAGATTTCCCTTCTTCGAGGGAAATCACGCCTTCTTTGCCCACCTTATCCATTGCTTGGGCAATCATCGAGCCAACTTCTTCGTCGTTACCGGCAGAGATGGAACCGACTTGAGCAATGGCTTTAGAATCTTCAACAGGACGGGAATTTTCGGCAATCTTGTCCACCAAGAAAGTAATGGCTTTGTCAATCCCCCGCTTCAGGGCGATGGCATTCGCACCAGCCGCAACATTCCGCAATCCTTCTTTGACCATGGCATGAGCCAGCACGGTAGCGGTTGTAGTACCGTCACCCGCCGCATCATTAGTCTTAGACGCAGCTTGACGAATCAGGGCGACACCCGTGTTTTCTACGTGGTCTTCTAATTCGATTTCTTTAGCAATGGTCACTCCGTCATTGACAATTTGAGGAGCGCCAAATTTTTTCTCTAGAACCACGTTGCGACCTTTTGGACCGAGGGTAACGGCAACGGCTTCTGCCAGAATATCCATACCCTTTTCCAGGGCGCGACGAGCATTTTCGTTGTAAATGATGCGCTTAGCCATAGATTTCAGTGATGTTGAGTCTGAGAATTGAACGGTGAATTATTAGAAATTGAGATGAGTTCATCATTCAGGAGAATTGCCAGATCCCTGGCTTAGTGTACTCCTGAACGTTTAGGGATCACGACTAGGAAACGACGGCGAGGATGTCTTTTTCTGAAAGTAGAACATACTCCTCGTTGCCTAGTTTGATATCAGTACCGGCATACTTAGAGTAGAGAACTTTGTCGCCAATTTTGACTTCCAGTTCCGAGCGAGAGCCATCATCGTTGCGCTTGCCAGGACCTGTCGCGACAATTTCCCCGATTTGAGGCTTCTCTTTCGCGTTGTCGGGTAACAGGATGCCACCTGCAGTTTTCTCTTCAGCGGCACTGACCTTGACAAAAACGCGATCGCCTAATGGCTTGACTGTAGAAACACTCAGAGATACGGCTGCCATTGAATTCCCTCCTAATTTGCGTGGTTTAGTCTCACTTCGCACTTTCTGCTGTTGAGTGATTAGCACTCTCTGCTTCTGAGTGCTAATTTACTCAACTAAGGCATCAAAGTGCAATCAATGTCCGGGTACGGGTTCCCGAACTAAAGGATGGGTGGTGAAGTAGGGGTGTTGGGTGAGGGGTAGGGCGAGTTTGGCAAAAAAGTTAGGTAAAACAATTAGTGTTTGTCCCTAAACCCGCCCCGGAAAGACGAATAATGGCACGTCTGGAACACTTAAAACTCAAGACCTGTAGTGACGCGCTACCCTACAGGATAATGGGAATTTTTAGGGGGTAAGACAGATTACGATGAATACAGCATCAGACAAAACACTGTTGGCAAAAAATGTACATAGCCTAGGACTCAATCAAATTCAACGCCATATTTTGCTGTGCGCTGACCAGACTAAACCGAAGTGCTGCTCTAAACAAGCGGGTCTTGATTCCTGGGACTACTTAAAAACCCGTCTAAAACAGCTCAAGCTGGATCAACCCACTCAGGAGCGACAAAGCTGCGTCTTTCGTACCAAAGCCAACTGTCTGCGCGTCTGTGCTAGCGGTCCAATTCTGGTGGTTTACCCTGATGGCGTTTGGTATCGTAACGCGACGCCAGAGGTCATCGAACGGATTATCCAAGAGCATCTTATTGGCAACAAGATTGTCGAAGACTATGCTTTTTTAATTCATCCTCTTCCAGAAACGGATCAATCTCCTATCTCAGAACCTGCAGGAGTTAAAAGAGCCGACAGTCAATTTAAACCGCAGATAACTCCCGCAAAAGTCGCCCGTGTAGATCAACCCAAAAGTCCTTGGACCCAGATTTTCCAGCGCTTCTGGAGGAGCTAAGTAGGTGGGAAAAATTAAACTTAACGGCTCTTCTCACCCTGACTACTGGAGAGCCTTTAGTTTTCTGGTTCAGTAGACTAAAATAGGACGTAAACTACCCGCCTACTAACCGAATCGAGCGGTCTAGCGGGGGTCTCCACGGGGGGAGAAAATGAAAGAAAACGGTATCAGAACTAACAAGCAACTGCTGCTGATTGACGATGACCCTAATCTAATTTTGCTCGTTAAGGACTACCTAGAGTTTCGCGGGTACAAAGTGATCACGGCGGAAAATGGTCGAGAGGCGCTGGATGTTTTAGAGCAAGATATTCCAGACATGATCATTTGTGATGTGATGATGCCAGAGATGGATGGCTATGCTCTGGTTGAGTATGTTCGGCAAGATCCGCGCATGAACTGGGTTCCCGTGCTATTTCTCTCTGCCAAAGGACAAAGCCATGATCGGGTAAAGGGACTCAACACCGGCGCCGATGTTTACATGGTCAAACCATTTGAGCCAGAAGAATTGGTCGCTCAAGTTGAATCTTCTCTGAGACAGGCTAGCCGCTTAACGACTCGCTCCCCGACACCTGCAGGAGAGCCGCCATCTACCATTAAAGTTCCCGCCCATGTGGAATTGACACCAACTGAACTGAAGGTTGTACAGTTTGTGGCACGGGGGTTGGCAAATCGGGAAATTGCTAAGGAGCTTAATGTGAGTCAGCGCACGATTGAAAGCCATGTTTCTAATATGCTGAGCAAAACTGGATTGCATAACCGTACCGAATTAGCTCGTTGGGCAATTGAAACTTGTCAGGCTTAGGGGTCATTGTTTTATGTCATTCGTCATTCGCCAAAAACTTCCATACCTGAGTCAGGGCGGGTTGAGTCTCATCTAGGTGAGGTAATAAACGATAATGGTGAAAAGAGCCCCGACACAAGCGCCATGCCCGACTAGCAAGGGCGTTGGGTCAAAACGAGAAACTCAAAATTCTAAACTATTCCCTGTTCCATCTTGTGATTCATAGTTCGTTACAATTGAGAGGACACGACGCACTATGCATCAAGGACGAAGGACAAAGGACAAATGACCGATGGCTGAACTTCCTCAAACCTTAGACGAAGCGATCGCTCAAGCTCGCGAAGCGACACAAGCTGCTCTCAATGATGGATATACTCGCCTGCAAGTCGAGTTAGTTTTTCCAGAGATTGCCTTGCAAGCCCAATCCCTTGCATGGCAATTTACCCCTATCTTTGAACAGTATGGTTCGGGGCTAAAGGTTCTCTTTCCTGATACTGGGGCTGCTGCACTCGCCCGTCGAGACTGGGGAGAAACACCGTTTAAAGTGACAGACATTGGCACAAGTCGCTCCCCTGTCGAAAGTAGAATTCAGCCAGAGGATGAGGCGTTTTTGATTGTTGCTCCCTCGGCGGTGGAAGTGACTCAAGTGGAAAAAATCTGCAATTTGGCTGGCGATCGCCCCTGCGTTTTACTCATTCCCCAGCTTGAAGATCTCAAAGTGGTTGGTATTGGCTACGCCGCACGTCAACTCCGTGAACGGTTTCTCAGCACCCTAACCTCTTGTTACTACGTCCAACCTCTTGATGGGGCGGCTCTTTTGCGGGTTTATCCGGGAATGTGGCAAATCTTGCTGGAAGGGGAAAATGCCTATCAGCTTATTGCTGAAGAACCGCAAAAACCTGTAGGAGATGCCTTAGAATTGATTATTGCCAAAGTAACGGGTAGCACTGACTCAGAAGAAGTGTCTGCGCCCAAAAAAACCGGGTTTCTCTCTACACTACAGAGCTTTTTAGATGCATTAAGTCGTTAATCAAAAATCTAAACACTAAACTTCAAAACCACAGGATATACAGCGTCTTTTTCCCAAAAATGTTGAAAAAGCGTCATTTATGATATGATTCTACACTTCAATATGTCAATGGGATAATTGAAATTGAATAGAAAATTCCGATAGAGGGTGCAAAAACCAACCGTAAATCTTCCCTGGAACATGTCCAATGAATCCTTCTTGTGAGGAGAATGAGCCAAACCTATTCCATAGGGAAGCATCTCTCCAAGCCTTCTTCGATCTTTCTCCTGATTTGTTGTGTACCCGTGATAGTAACGGGTATTTTAGAGAACTCAACTCCGTTTGGGAAAAGACTCTAGGCTGGACGTTGGATGAACTGCGATCGCGTCCTTGGTTAGAGTTTGTTCATCCTGATGATGTGGCATTTACTTTTGATATGGAGAATCAATGTTACACTCTCCAGGATAATACAACCCCGATACGCCTTAAACATCGCTTTCGTTGTCGAGACGGAAGCTATCGTTGGCTGTCTTGGCGTTTGGGAGCCTACCAAAATAGTGTCAGCTATGGCATTGCCCAAGATGTCACCGAAAGCAATTGGCGAGGTAGTCAGGCTTATCGTAAAGGAGTACAGGAAACCGTTAAACTACGGGATCAAGCGATCGCGGCGAGTAGTGTTGGCATTGTCATTGCTGATGCGCGTTTGCCGGATATGCCCCTTATCTATGTTAATCCTGCCTTTGAGAAAATAACGGGTTACTCTGCCGCTGAAGTCTTGGGTTACAATTGCCGTTTCTTGCAAGGAAAAGATACTAATCAGCCTGCTGTGACTCAACTTCGTGCTGCGATAAAAGCTGGACAACATTGCACCGTTACCTTACTCAATTACCGGAAAGATGGAACACCATTCTGGAATGAATTGACAATTTCGCCCATTCATGATGATAGAAATAATCTGACTCATTTCGTTGGAATTCAATCGGATATTAGCGATCGCATCAAAGCTGAACAAGCTCTGCGCTTAGAACAACAAAAGTCAGAACGGTTATTGCTAAACATTTTACCCAAGACTATTGTTGAGCAATTAAAACAATTTGAGGGAACTTTAGCACAACAATTTACTGAAGCCACTATCTTATTTGCCGATATTGTCGGTTTTACTCACTTTGCGGCTCAAATATCTCCCTTAGAACTGCTTAATCTATTAAATCAGATTTTTTCTGTTTTTGATCAATTAGCCGAAAAACATGGCATTGAGAAAATCAAAACGATTGGCGATGCTTATATGGCTGTGGCGGGTTTACCTGTAGTGAATGATCTCCATGCCGAGGCAATTGCTCAAATGGCATTGGATATGCAACAAGCCATTCAACAGTTTAAAACACCACAAGGGGAACCCTTCCAAATTCGCATTGGCATTAATACGGGACTTGTGGTAGCTGGTGTAATTGGGATTAAAAAGTTTAGTTATGATCTTTGGGGAGATGCGGTTAATGTGGCGTCTCGCATGGAATCATCTGGACTTCCGGGGAAAATTCAAGTGACGGCGGCGACAAAAAAGCGTTTGCAGGATCAGTATGTATTTGAAGAACGGGGTGCGATCGCGGTTAAGGGAAAAGGGAAAATGACCAGCTATTGGCTGATCGGGAAGCAGGGATTGTAGAGACGTTGCATGCAACGTCTCTACGTCGGGGCGGCTTAAATTACACCTTAGTAGGGGATTAGCTATCTCTTGGAGCCAATCTACTCTACAATTTACCGTAAATGCCCAATCCTAAATCGAGGAGACTCATCTCCTAATCAAACAACGGTAAACGCACTATGGCAAAAATCAAAATCCTGCAAGAAGGTCAGTCTTACACCTTTCGGTCTTACTTCGAGTTACCCTATGAAGCTGATGACATTCTAGCTGAGTTTAATTATTCACTGATTAAATCCCGCCTATCTCTGCCTAAAACAACTAAGCAGCTAGATCGACTGCCAGAACTCAAGCAAAGAATAGAAGACATTTTACCCTTTATCAGTTTGAGTAATGAGACGGCAAGAAGAGAAACACTCGTATCTCCAGTTATGTTGGAGGTAGTTTGTTATTGCCAATGCAAAATTAGAATTGAATATCCTTTAACTATCAACAACTGGCTCAAGGGCAATCTTGATTATCTATTGCAGTCAACCAACAATTTACTGGTCATTGAAGCCAAAAATGATGACCTCACTAGAGGATTTACTCAGTTAGCGGTTGAGTTAATTGCCCTATCACATATTGAGGAACAAAATGTGTTATACGGAGCCGTAACAATGGGTGATATTTGGAGGTTTGGTAAACTGGAACGCAGTCAACAACAGATTCATCAAGATATCAATTTGTTTAAAGTACCTGATGATTTGGATCATTTAGTCAGAATCCTGCTAGGAATTTTGGAGGGAGAGTGAGAGCGATCGCACTTGTTATTATAGTCAATTGACCGGACTTGATATTACCTGTTATTTACAACACCAACACGCAGGACAATCCGTTTATACTTCTGGGCATCGTAAGGCATACCTGTATGTATGACTTGAGAGTTATCCCAAAACAAAATATATCCAGGTTGCCAAACATGGGCGTAAATTGGCGTACAGTCCAAAATGTCTGAAACAACTCCTAGTCTAGTCTAGGGGGAAGGTGCAAAAGGTAACTCTAGTTGTTTAACATAAACGCGATCGCACCGCTTTGTCTCTACCCCTGTGGTTTGCTGATAGCCGCTATTTTCATAAAGCTGGATGGCTTCTTGGAGAGCGCTGGCGGTTTCAATCCAAATTTTTTGGAAACCCCGGTTGGCAATTGTTTGTTCAAGCTGTTGCAATAAAAATTTACCGAGCCCTTCACCTCGAACCTCTGGAAGCAGGTACATTTTGCGGATCTCTACAGCGTTTTCGCCGCGTTCGACAGGATAATACGCCGACGTTCCCACAACTTTACCAAGGTATTCTATCACCCAAAACTCTCCCCCAACCTTTTGATAGAAGGTTTCGACGTCAACCACATCACGATCAGCTCCCCTAGGTTCCCAGGTTAAGCCGTATTCTGACAAGACGGAACCAATCACCTCAGCGGCGGTGACGCGATCGCGTGGTTCCCAGTCCCGAATTAAAAAGTCACGGTAATAGGTTTTCATCGTATACGAAATCAAGGCTATCGAGCTTTATTATCGTCTTTGGTTGCCTCTCGATCAACTCTCAGGCACAGGGCTACAGTTATAAGTACCTGGACATAAATTCTGGTAAGCTGTATAAGAAATGTTAACAAGCATCAAATTTTTACTGTTTCCTGTTCCCCAATCTCAACGGTTTTACACTAAATTAATAAACAATAAACAATAAACCATAAAACCTAAAATCCCAATAATGCTCGACCTCTGGGATATTGCCGCGATCGATCAACATGCTCACAACCTACTGCACCCCTCGGCTATAGATCGTTATCCTTATACGGCTGCTTTTACTGAAGGGTATCATCCTCATATTATTAATCATCATGCCCGTTATAGCCTGTTCTACCGACGCAGTTTACGGGATATTGCTCAACTTTTGGATTGCGAACCAACAGAAGCCGCAATTCTGGAACATCGCAGGCAACTGGGGTTAGAAAAACTTACTCAGAAATGTTTTCATACATCTAACCTTCAGGCAATTTTTCTCGATGATGGCTTTTTAGCCGATGATATTCTGCCCCTCGAATGGCATCAGCAATTTGTTCCGGTAAAGCGTATTCTACGATTGGAATATCTAGCCTAAAATATGATTATAGAGGCGGACAATTTTAACATATTTATGGAACATTTCCATAGTCAGCTTGATCCACCACCTGCTGGAGTTGTAGGATTCAAAAGTGTTGCCGCTTACCGAACCGGTTTAGATATTCAATGGACACCCAAGGAGTTTGCTGAGCAACGATTCTATGAGATCAAGCAAACAAATGCCAGTCAATCATTGCGCCTATCAGACAAGCCCTTCATTGATTTTTTAATCACCCAAGCCCTAGAAATTGCTGCAAAATACCAGTTGCCTATACAATTTCATACGGGTTTTGGTGACCCGGATTTGGATCTGCGATTGAGTAATCCTCTGTATCTGCGATCGCTCCTCGAAGATAAACGCTTTGAAAACGTCCCCATTGTCCTACTGCACGCGGCTTATCCCTATAGTCAGGAGGCTGGATATTTAGCATCAGTTTATCCTCAAGTCTATTTAGATTTTGGATTAGCTGTACCGTTTTTGAGTGGTGCTGGAATGCGTGGAACGCTTCAGCAACTGTTAGAACTGACGCCAACCAGTAAATTGATGTATTCCTCCGACGCCCACAATATCCCCGAACTGTACTATTTGGGGGCAAAATGGGGGCGAGAGGTGCTAAGTCAGGTGTTAGATGGAGCGATTCATGATGGTGATTTGACCGCCAAGGAAGCTGAATCAGTTGCTTGTGCGATTCTCTGTGAAAACACCCGCCAACTTTATTTAAAAGAATAATAATTAAATGTTACAACATTTTAAGAGGTGGAACAGAACTAAAATGCTAATATGGCTTCCAATAAGTTTCGTCGCCAGTTGCGTCAAGAAGCACAGCAATGGCAGAGTGAGGGGTTAATTGATGCCTCTGTCTATGAACAACTTGCCCAACGCTATCAATTTGAGGAACTCGAAACTGCTTCCCGTAAGCAATTTGTCTCGATTCTTCTGTTGATAGGTAGTATTCTTTTAGGCGTAGGTACGATTATGCTTATCGCCGCCAACTGGCAAGTTTGGTCGCGAGAGTTTAGAGTAGCGTTACTCCTGCTTCTGTTTATTGGATTAAATACAGCAGGCTTTTATTTATGGCAACGTCCTAAAGGAGGAAAACGCCATTTAGGAAAGACATTGCTAGTGCTAGGGGCGCTGACACTGGGGGCAAATATGGCGCTGATGTCCCAAATCTTTCACCAAAATAGACCCCCTTACCAGTTGCTGCTGCTTTGGGGACTCGGTGTCTTAGGGATGGCGTATAGCTTGCGGTTAACGGGGTTAGGGATACTTTCTGCCCTTTTGATCACAATTGGATATATCCAGGGACAAGGACAACCAGAATTTTTGGCGCTGGGAGAGATAGCATGGCTGCGGCTAATGGTACGATTTATGCCCGTAGTATCGGGTGTGATGTTTATTCCCTTAGCCTACTGGTGCGGTTCTCGGTGGATTTTTCGCCTCGGTGCGATCGCGGTGATTTATTCGTTGGAATTCAACTTAGTACACCTCAACCTTTTAGTCGCCCCCGCCTGGGTTAGCGCGATCGCTTGCGCCCTTCCGCCAGCATTGTTATGGGGATACAGGGATAAGTTTTGGAGACGGTATCTCGAAAATGCTAAGTCCTTTGAGAGTACAGCCCGCACGCTTGCCATTATTTTCCTCAGTCTCTTATTTTCCCTCTTATCGTTCTATTGGATGTGGAATGTCTCCTTTATACCATCTGCTAACAATACCTCTCATGTACCATGGTATATTTTGGTCAATCTGTTTATCTTAGTCAGCTTAACCATTTGGGAATGGCTGCATAGTTGGCGTCAGTTCAACCGAATAACTGGCTTTGTGGCATTCATGACTGTTATTAGTGCTGTCATTCCCTATTGGCATCTAAGCACGGGTTCTTTAGATATCGCTGCTGTACTAACTTTCAATTTACTCTTACTATTGTTGGCTGTCGGTTTAATCCGTAAGGGAATCACCCAAGCCCAACGACGCTTTTTCTGGGGAGGGTTAGTGTTGTTAACGTTGCAAGTATTAAGTCGGATGATAGAGTACAACACCGATTTACTGTTCAAATCCCTAGTTTTTTTATTGTGTGGTTGCGGTCTTATAGCGGCTGGGGTAAGTTTTGAATACTATATTCGCGCTCAACACTCTAAATAGGGGCTGCTGAATAACTGTTGTTGTGGGGATAGGTGTTAGAGCGTCTGCATCAATAATTCGATAACCGTTTAGCATGGCAAATACAGCGCTTTGCGCTCTCCATAAAGTACAGTACATAAAAGTCCCCCTTTTCGATCCCCCTCCCGTCCCCCTTAAAAAGGGGGAAGCCAGCGGATGCTTCGCTTTTATTGCACGGGGGATGCGAGGGGGATCGACAATGTACCGCATAGCAGAGCAAACTGCTGTAAGTTATCATTTGTTATTGGTTATTGGTCATTTGCCAATGCCTCACAAAAGGCTCTAGCGTGATTAAATCTTCAATATTGTGTTGCATTGTTGTGCAAATTGTATCTAAGGGTAAGTCATTGGTATCATAACCAAAGGGATTTTCGATTTCAATGGCAATTTCCTCAATCCCAAACACAGCAAAACTAATCACTCCCACAACTATCCCAGTTAGCCAATTCAGTTCGCTAACTATAGTAAATGGCAGTGATAGGCAATAAATTAATAACAATTGCTTCAAATGAATCGAATAAGCTAAAGGGATAGGAGTCTTGAGAATCCGTTCACACATCCCTAAAAGGTCAACCATTATATCGAGTAATTTCAACATGGCAGTGAGTTGATAGGTGTTGAGGTAATCCCGTTCGTGCTGCTTTTGCAGATAATCTCCAATCCAAAAAGCAATTTCCAGGGGTGGGTGATTCATGGATTGGAGGATTTGATACCGCTCTGCTGACATCAACGGTTCTAACTCACGGTGCAATCGCTCTCCTCGGAGATGTTGCTTAGTCGCTACAGCAAACGCTACTAATAAGCGCAAGGTTTCCTCTTTAGCCTGTTTATCTTCTGAGCTATTTTCGGCGATGGCAGTCCAAATATGACGAGCCAAGTTACGAACTGTATTAACTATCATTCCCCAGATTTTACGACCTTCCCAAAAACGTTCGTAAGCCGTATTGGTTCGGAAAACTAAGAGTAAACCTAAGACAAGACTGGGAACCAATCCACTCAAAACTGGCAAAAACACGGAAAATCCAAGCTCATAAAAGAGTGAAATAACCAAACCAAAAACACTGCATAAGATAACGCGAGGTAAAATAGCTATAATGACTGACCCTTTTAAATTTAAAGCAAGACGAAACCAATTCCGTTTCTGCCAATCCGGGTTATTAATTAAACTTGGCATCGCCCCTTTGTTTTTTCTGCCTGTTTTTTCAAGAAACATTTGAATTAATAACAATTTTGAATCCCTTAGACTTTTCTGGTGCAGGGTTAAGTACATCATCAGAGCCATAGCGAACAATACTCACATTCCGTACTTCAAGTTGAAGTAGTTTTTTGTAGTACAATAAAAACGAGTAATCTCAGAACCGTCTTAAAATATTTGTACAGCACTTTCTAACACAGTGTAGTACAGGAACTATGATCTAGTGTTTTTCTACTCTTGGAAAGATTGTATCACATCGAGTCTGAAAACGTTGTACTTACGATAATCTCCGGGGAGTCATAGCTCTTATGGCTACAGACAGAGCCGCCTCGACATTTATCCTAGTTAATCTAGAAGAGCTAACATTCTCAAGATAAATGAGTATTTCAAATGACAAATGACACGACCTATTCTATTCATTTCCGGCGATTTTGGCTCGCTTTGTTATTTCAAACAGCTTTAATCCTGGCAGTTCCCGCCCAAGCAATTTACACTCATATCACAGGTAAAATCATCATTTTGCAAACAACCCCCTTAGAACCTTCCAATCTATTGCGAGGCTACTCTCAAACCATGAGGTATGACATCTCTAGTCAACAGGAATTACGTGGTTTACCAGGTTGGAATAATTTACCCAAACAACAAAGTGATGACAACACCTTAACGTTTATCAAGCCAGGAACTCACTTTTATGTGATTTTAGCTGAACCGATTTCACTCAGATTGCCTGGACTACCACAACCGTGGGAACCCATTGCCCTTACCCTCAAACGTCCTACTTCTCTCACCAACAATCAGGTTGTTCTCAGAGGAATTGCCCAACGGGGATTAATTGAGTATGGACTCGAAAATTATAATATGCCTGAAGCCGAACGCAATCAGATTAATGATGATCTGCAGACAGCCAGACAAGCTAATCCCGAACAAACCCAACAACTTCCGCCTATTGTTATGGAAATTAAGGTGGATAGTTTGGGAAATGCCGTTCCTATTAGTCTTTGGGTGCGGACTGGTGAAGCCTCACAACGACAGATTCGCCAATATCGTCTCTGATTTGGTAATTCGTCATTTGTCATTTGTCCTTAATAGTGGAGGTTGTAGGTTAGGTTGACGCGCCGAAACCCAACGGGTGCATGTCACGTTTGTATTTTGTAGGTTGGGTTGAGGTACGAAACCCAACTTTAGGATTAGCATGAACATTATCTGCTTTCCCTGACATGCTCCCAAACCCAACAAAACCAAAGGCTAAAGCCCTTACTACGAACTGTGTCACGCCCCGATAATTGAATCAGGGCGGGTTTTGTTGATATGTTATCAATAAGTTAGGGCGGGTTTTCTTGTTCAGTTATTTCACCAATAACTGCTGTAGTTCCTAAGCCCGCCCCTACAATTGTGGCTAAACCTGTCCCTAGATAATTTATTACTGTTGACTATTGACTTTTTATGACAACTACTTCAAACTTTCCCATCCCGTCAGCAACAACTGAGTTTTACAGTTGGCGTAATTATCGTTGTGCTTACGAATATTATCAGCCGAATCAGGCTAGCGATACACCATTGGTGTTACTGCATCCGATTGGCGTCGGGTTATCAGGTTGGTTTTGGCATCGCTTTTGTCAACAGTGGTATCAAGCGGGATATTCTCAACCCATCTATAATCCAGACTTACTCGGATGTGGTGAAAGTGATATGCCCCATGTTGCTTATCATCCTACAGATTGGGCGCAACAGTTAGGTTATTTTTTACAGACTGTTGTCAAAAAACCCGCCATTATAGTGGTGCAAGGTGCAGAGTTACCCGTAGCCCTTTCTCTAGTCCAATTACCAGATGCATCTAGTTATATCAAAGGATGCGTATTATCGGGTCCGCCTTCTTGGGCTGTAATGACTCAAGAAACGTCTACATTGAAGCACAAACTTGCCTGGAATCTATTTGATTCACCTTTTGGTCGTCTATTCTATCGCTACGCCCGTCGTCGTCAATTTTTGCGTTCGTTTTCCTCGAAGCAGCTATTTGCTAAACCAGAAGATATTGATGAACAATGGTTAGATAGTCTCAAAGAAGGTGCTGCTGATACCGCTAGTCGCCATGCTGTTTTTTCTTTCCTATCTGGGTTTTGGCGACAAGACTATCAACAGGTTATTGCTTCCATTCCTCAACCGACATTAGTGGTAGTAGGCGAAGAAGCTAGCAGTATTAGTCGCGAGGGTAAATTAGAAACACCAGAGCAACGCTTAGATTACTATATCAAGCATTTGCCCCAAGGTCAGGGGTGTCAAATTCCGGGTCGAAATGTTTTGCCTTATGAGTCAACGGCTGATTTTGTCTCTGTTGTCGCTGATTGGATTCATCAACAGTAAAGATAGAAGTTAATGATTCTCATAAAAAAATCATTTATAGAAAAATAAAATATTAATTTTTTTGTAGGGGCGCAAGGCTTGCGCCCTCTCCTGCATTATACCAATCAAGGTTAGCCACCCCCTTTACAATTCAGTCCGCCCAGGCAAACTGCGTTTTTATAGTTTCGCAATTTCCAATTGCCATGGCTAAAAACAGAGGTTGCTGAATAGAGTTTAACGATTCCTTTGGTTTCTATCAACTACAGTTGCGGCACTTACAATTGCCCAAATCCATACAATTAAATATATTGGAATACCAATAATAGCTCCAAATACTGTAAAACCAAGTGCAATAGCAAAGATTGCTAGTACGATCTGGATTATTCCTTGTACTATTTTTCCCACGATTAAAGTGCCTACTCCAGGCAGAAAAATATTGACGATTATTCCTAATACTTTCATTCGTAACTCCCTGATTATAAATTTTATGGTTCAACTTAAATTACAATCAATAAAATTCAAAGCTTTTTCTCGCTCAAAACCTTACGTAGAGCCTTGATAGCATTATCAAGTCCTGTTTCAACAATAGTGCCAGTGCCACCTGCATACTTAAGGATATCGTCAGAATTGACAATCACTGCAATACTATCGCCACTGGATACAGTTAACTTAAAAAGCTGAGCTTGCTTCATTAAATTTCCGTTTGGCAAAGTATAGTTAGTAGATTCATCACGGGTAGAAACAGCTACAACATCTCTGTAGTGAAATTCATCATCTTGTTCATTAAGAGGAACCCCTTTGATAAAGTTATAATTGCACTGATAGGAACTAAGTCTATGCTCTGTTAAATGCACTACTGTAATCGCATTGATACTAAATCGAATACGACCATCTTTACCCTTCTTGCAAGCTAACTCTTTAGTGTCAATCCCATTGGTTTCCCATAGAATAGGACCTCTAATAGAAATAGACTCTCTGATTAATTCAGATTCATCTATATTGAGACGTTGAAGTGAGCGTTTTTTAAGAGATTCAATATCATTGATTAACCAAGCATCAATAGTCTGATCACCAGGCGCATCAAACAAAGGTTTGACTTCTATGAATAACCATATTCCTCCCGCCAGCACAAAAATTAATCCTATTGAAGATTGCGTTAATATAATTAAGCCAATTACCATCAGTATGATGGGCCACTTTAACTTGGGCTTAGCGAAATAATTTTTAATTCGTCTCCTTTTATCATCTTCTGAACTATTTTGAAATGCATTCATCGCTATTATCTCCCTTTAGACAAGCTTTTGAACAAGTAGTGCATACAATTGGTTGTCAAACATTGGCAATTTTTGTAATAAAGCAATCAACCTATTTATATTTATATGCGTGTTGCTA
Organism: Coleofasciculus sp. G2-EDA-02; assembly: GCF_040226375.1. Taxonomy (NCBI): domain Bacteria; kingdom Bacillati; phylum Cyanobacteriota; class Cyanophyceae; order Coleofasciculales; family Coleofasciculaceae; genus Coleofasciculus; species Coleofasciculus sp. G2-EDA-02. Next base: position 44,303 of record NZ_JAVKEW010000140.1, read on the forward strand.
GAGAGAGCAGTCGTGATAATATCATTAACAAATGGTGGTGGATAATGCGTTATTCCATTACCATTGAAATAGTCATCTCGAACAAGAGCGCGAAACCACAGAACAGTACCATCTGAGTCTCCCATAGCAGTCGCGGCGTTGAGCAGTTGATCGATTTCTTCCACTTCACTACGGTTTAATATCTTTGGTCGCTTACCTTTCAGGAGTGCTATTGCTAGGTAATAGTAGGCATCACTGCTTGCATGACCTGTTTTAATAGCGGCTCTAAACGCATTGATCGCCTCCTGATAGGCTTTTGCTTCCAGCAACTTAATCCCCTGACTCAACAGCATCGTTGGATCAGGCTCAGAAGGGCTTTGAATATTTACGTTAAACTCGTTAAACTCGTTAAACTGCGTATCAACCCACTGATTTCGCTGGTCATAGTTTGCCATAATCCTTAGCCACAATCTAGTTACAAAAAAGATTGTTGGGTTCTTAGAATAAGGTTTGAACCAGTTCAGCAACCTTCATTAAAGCTGTGACAAGACCACCCGCTCCAGCGACTCCCTTTATCAGATTCTTTGCCGTATTGGTGTGGTTCAATATAGTGGTTTTACTGGGTTCAGGCTTGTTGGCTTGCTGAACAACCTTTGTAATGTGGTAATTGACATCTGTAGCTAGTTCAGCATCGATAACCTCGGCATCTCTTGCTTTTGCTACCTCATCCTTAATCTTCTCTAATTCACCAACAAGATCAGCGCGGTTTTCAACAGCACCTAAGTTTATGTTGCCAGCAGCACTGAAGTTTGTGTTACCAGCAGCGTTGTTCTGAATATTTACCTTTTGACCACGCTGGTCGAAAACTGACATTCTCATGTCTCCTATTTGCTATTGGCTAGCGATCGCTTACTTTTTCTTGAGAACTCTGAGTATAATTACTGTCTAACCCAAGAAATTAGGCGTTTTTACTTATAATAAACTACTTATACTTAGTGATTAACTGATAAACGTCAGTAATTACGCTAGGATCACATCAGGAATTTAGAGTGCTTCAACTATGGCATCCACCGATGAGCAGTTTACCCAGGCGTCAAACCACTGGGACTTAGAAACACTATATATAGACCTCGCTTCGGCTAAAGGCAAGCGTCTGACACCCGTTGAGAAGCTACATTTGCGGGGTTTGCTTTGCGGTTATAGTCCGGCGGAAATAGCAGAGAAGCTGGGTAAGAATGTTAAGGGAGTAGAAACCGATCTCTGTGCCACTTTGTATCGATATGTTAAAAGTTTGGTCAACAAATGTAATGAAAAAATAGAAAATTGGAGAAATATTACAGAATGGCTTGAGGAGGCAGGCTATAATAAAGTTCAGTCACCTGCAGACTTAGCCGTCAGTGATTTGTTGCCGGAAAAGAGCGTAGTTAATATCAGTAATATTAGTATAGAGAATAATCAAATAGTAATCGCCTTTAATTTACGCATACCCACCACATCCTCTTCAGAAAGTTTAAAGCATGATTCTTTGACTAATATGGAGCAGGCTTTGGACTTGAAGAACGCTTTTAACGAAAATATTTCTAAAAATTCAAATGGGTAGATAAATAATTTAGTCTTGATATTGGTTATCTAAAGCTCCTCCAGCAATAAGTATCAATTCATCCATTGTTTCACCAATATCCATATCATGGTTTAAAATAAAAATAATTTACGTAGTAGCGTGGCACACCTAAAATGGTGGATTAGTATTGTAGGGGCGCACGGTGTGCGCCCAATTTCACCGTCAAATCTATTCCACAATTTTAGCTGTGTCAGTCCAGTAGGTACATCATATATAGTGGTAATGGTGCGTTACGCTACGCTCTCCTCACGATGGCGGCGTGACCCAGCTAAAATGATGGATTAGATTTGCAGATTTTATGGGCGCACGCCATGCGCCCCTACAGTTTCTGGATAGAATTCTAATACACCAAATTAGGTGTGCCACGCCACTACATATTTTCTGGATATAATGTAATTTTTTCCGCCTTTAATCCCATGAGTTTTTTCACCACAGGTGATGGATTCATTTGTTGTTCCTGCCTCCTTTTTTGCCGATGTACTACTGGCGTGGCACAGCTAAAATGGTGCAATAGATTTTACTATTGAATCGGGCGCACGCCATGCGCCCCTACGGTTTCCGGGCGCCCATTCTAATTCACTAAATAAGGTGTGCCACGCCACTACGGTATAGCAAGGGTTTTGGTGATCCAAAACTGCAAATTTTCAGTGCCATTCAAGTTAAAATTAGTCGCATTGATTTATACAAAATTTTGGTTAACAACTCCTTTTATAATCCAGTCCGCCTGCGCGGACTTGGTTTGTGTAGCAGCGATTTAAATCGCCTTGGCAAAAAGGGGATTACTGTCCTCAATCGAACCGCCAATTAAACGGTAGACGCGCATAAATACCTTTTGGATCATTCATCGCTTGTAACATAGCCAAATCCTCTTTAAGCTTCAGAAACTCTGCCATTAAAGGATCAGGCTGTCGCGTTTTAGCACTACTATTCCCCATAAATTCTTCAAGCAGACGTTCTTCCAAGGTTTGGAATCGTGGATACTCTTCTAATTCCCAATCTTCTCCTAAATTTGCCTGTTGTGCTGCATACTCAATCGCATCATCCAATCCGCCAATTTCATCCACTAACCCTAACTGTTTAGCATCAATACCCGACCAAACTCGCCCCTGAGCAATTTGTGCCACCTTCTGTTGGGGTAGCTTACGAGACTCTGCGACTTTAGCCAAGAATTTCCAGTAAACTTGATCAACTATTTTTTGAATCAGGGCTAACTCTTGAGGGCTTTTAGGACGAGAAACGGTTTGGGTATCTGCGAAACGCCCCGTTTTCACGACATCCCACGTAATCCCATTCTCGTTGGCAATTTGTTGGACATTCATCAGTAGTCCAAAAACACCAATCGAACCCGTTACTGTATTGGGTTCGGCAAAAATCCGGTTACCATAGGTGGAAATCCAATATCCCCCAGATGCAGCAACATCTCCCATGGAAACAATCACAGGTTTGGAGTCGCGTGTGAGTTTGACTTCCCGTTGGATAATCTCAGACGCGGTAGCACTACCACCTGGACTATTCACCCGTAATACGACAGCTTTCACTGAATCATCCAGCCGCAATTCCCGCATTTGTGCCGCAAAGGATTCGCCTCCCACCTGTTGAATGCTCCCTTCACCATCGACGATTTCACCCTCGGCATAAAGTACAGCTATTTTGTTTTGAGAAAAGCGTTGGGTGCCAGGTTTATCGGCGATATCCGCATAAGTAGATAGGCGAATCTGACGAAATGATTCCTTTGTCTCACTTTCACCGGTGAGTTCCTTCAGTTGGGCGATGACTTCATCGTAATACCCCACTTTATCAATTAAGCGACGTCCAATCGCATCCGATGCCAAGACGATACCTTGATTATCCGCGATCGCTTGTATCTGTTGGGGCGTTACCTGACGACTTTTCCCCACCGTTGTCCGAAATTCTGACCACAGATCCTCTAATAATGCTTGTATCTGTTGTCGGTTTTCTAAACTCAGTTCTTTGAGGACAAACGGTTCTATCGCTGACTTATATTTACCTACCCGAATTACCTGAATCCCAATGCCAAATTTTTCCAAGGCTCCCGTGAAAAACATGGGTTCAGAACTAAAGCCATTCATTTCTAGGCTTCCCATCGGGTTGAGGATAATGGTGTCTGCAACTGAACTCAGATAATATTCCCCTTCTCCCGAATCAACATCATAAGCAATAATTTTTTTCCCACTTTCTTTAAATCGTTCCAACGCTTCTCGGACTTCTTTTAGCGTGGCAAACCCTGTCCCACTACTGGTAGTTGTACGTGATCCATCCAGGTAAAGCGCCACAATCCGTGAATCCTCAACCGCCGCGTTTAAGGTATCAACAACAGTGCGTAATGTAATTGTGTCGGTTTCTTCTCCAGATAGGGCTTCTTCAATTGCTCTACTGGTGCTGGATGTGGGATCGGTATCCCTAATATTTAAGGATAAATCAAAAACCAGTACCGATTTATCCTTGACTTGGGGTCCCGTATCTTTAGATGCGGCGGTGATAATTAAACTAATGAGTCCAACTGTACCAATGCCGAAAAACAATGTAAAACCGATCAGGCTACCAATTACACTGGCGAAGGTTTGCTTAATAAATTGACGCATTTTAGGGTTGTTTGTTGTGATATTTCCGTTATCCGTTGTCTGTTTTTAGGGGTTTTTGGGAATTTTTACGATTGATTTAAGATAAGAGTTTAACTAAGATTCGATTTCCCTAATTAGGGGTTTGAGTTGATTAATTTGTTGCTTTGTTATAAGATACTCTTTATCGGCTTGACTTAACCAACGCTGAGTTTCGGACAAAGAGCCTATAGCCATCTTGACAGACAACTGCCTCTATCCTAACTTGAATGTCACTGAACTAAGAGTTTGTAGTAAGCACTGTCTTCGCTTCTGGCACGCTTCGCGCCTACTACAAACATTCATCCTAACTTTTGTAAGACACCAGATTGTCTGAGTTGAGACAGATTAACATTCCCTGTACAGAAAAGTACAGTAGTTATTTCAGCGATTAATAACTGTACGAGTTCATCCACCGCCTCTGTAGACTCTGATGCGGCTTGGAGAAAGGGAAATGCTAATCCTGCCAAATCCGCACCCAGCGCGATCGCTTTGGCAACCTCTAAACCGTTCCGTAATCCACCCGAGGCGATCAGGGGGATCTCTGGGGCAATTTCTCGAATACTAGTAATACAGTCTGCGGTTGGTAATCCCCAGTCGGCAAAGGTTTGTCCTAAGCGACGTTGCTTGAGATTTAATGCCCGTTCACTTTCAACCTTTGCCCAAGATGTTCCCCCAGCACCGGCTACGTCAATTGCGCTTACACCCGCCTCCAGCAGCTTCTGTGCCATGGGTGCTGAGATGCCGTTGCCGACTTCTTTGGCAATCACAGGTACAGGTAACTTATTGCATAGTTTATTTATTTTGTCAAGTAAGCCGTGAAATTTTGTATCCCCGTTCGTCTGAATACATTCCTGTAAGGGATTCAGGTGCAAAATTAAAGCATCGGCGGCTAAAAGTTCAACCACGCGCAAGCATTCATCCAAGCCGTAACTGTAATTGAGTTGAACCGCACCAAGATTCGCCAATAATAGAATATCCGGTGCTAGCGATCGCACGGCAAAGGTATCCGCCACTTGAGGATTCTCCACGGCGACTCGCTGGGAACCCACACCCATGGCTAATTGATACTCTTGTGCTACTTGAGCAAGGCGAAAATTAATGGTTTTCGCCTGTTGGGTTCCCCCAGTCATAGAGGATATTAGCAAGGGAGCGCCTAAGATTTTACCCAAAAACCTGGTGGAGATATCAATCTCACTGCGGTTGATTTCCGGTAAACAACAGTGAGTAAAGCGATAGCGTTCCAGTCCATTGGTAACTTGATGAAACTGGACATCTTCATTGAGACAAATCCTGATGTGGTCTGCTTTGCGCGTCTGGGTTTCTGTCATTGTGCTGGGAAATAGAAAGGAACAGGGAAAGAGGGGATTGGTGATCAGGGTTGGCGGCAAAACCTAGAACATCGGTTAAGTCATCAACAGAAAAACGGTAATATTTGCTACCAAAATTCCGAATTTTTGACAGATGTGTCATGGAACCTCTCTAGATGAAGGCATGACTGGTTATGCCAACTGACACCTTAGAAGACTTTGATCAACTCCACAGCATCTCGTCCATCAAAATCTTGCAGGTAAACTTTTACCTGTTCGTCTCTGGAGGTTGGTAGCTGTTTGCCCGTAAAGTCTGGACATATCGGTAACTCGCGATGTCCGCGATCGACAAGAACTAATAACTGAATCACTTGGGGTCTGCCGTATTCAGTCACGGCATTTAGAGCAGCACGAATTGTGCGCCCACTATAGATAACATCATCAACCAGTACCACAATTTTGCCAGAAAGATCACAGGAAATATCCGTTTTAGCCGGGGTACGAACGCCAATCTGATCCAAATCATCGCGGTAAAAGGTAATATCGATCGCACCCACCGCTACTGATACCTGTTCTAACATTTCAATTTGGCGTCCTAGCAGTTTGGCAAGAGGAACTCCGCGAGTATAAATGCCTAAAAGGACGAGTTTCGATACATCTCCGGCGCGTTCAATCACCTCTGATGCCAAACGAGTGACAGTACGGCGCAGTTCTTCGGCGGAGAGAATTTCAATAATTTGAGTTGGCATTCTCGTTACTGGTTTTATGGCGGATGGGATGGGACTAGGGGAGAAAATCTAGGATATTGTCTAGAGGGAGCATGGGGAATAATCGGGTATCGTCTTTAATTATCAGCCATATATATAAGGATGGGAACAATTGAGAAGACTCAATTAGTGCGATCGCGATGACCAGCCAAATCAAACAGCAGTATCGGGTCAACTGTAACCCTTGGTCAATTTTGGTCGGTGTAATCGGGTCAACCGGATCACCTAAAAGGGGTTTATATTTAGCAACTCCCTGATACCAGTTAGTTCCCCCCAGTTGTACGCCCAGAATAGCAGCATAAGCGCATTCACTCCAACCTGAATTTGGGCTAGGATCTTTAGTCCCATCCCGATAGCATAAACTCCATACCTTACGGGGTTTTCCTGACAAAAGGGCTAACGTTATTACCGTTAGCCGACAGGGTAACCAAGTTAAGCAATCCTCAAGTTTAGCACTGAAGCAACCTAAATCTGTGTAAGGTTCGCGTCGATAACCAATCATTGAATCCAGAGTGCTAGCCGCTTTATAGGCTAAAGCCAAGGGAGCGCTACCCACCGCCGGAAAAAATGACCCGATAATAGCATAGAATAAGGGCGCTGTAACACCATCGGTAGCATTTTCTGCGACTGTTTCTAGAACAGCCCGGAGCATTTCTGGTGCTGTAAGTTTTTCCGTATCTCGACCCACATATCGACTCAAACGAGAACGCGCTTGCTCTAACTCTCCATCGGTTAATGGTTCTACCACATCATTAGCCGCATCTCGCAAACTGCGACCTGCCAAACAACTTGCCAGCAGAATACTTTCAATCCCAATCCCTACCCAAGGATGAAGCCAGTTTGCTCCCAGCACAATTACCCATCCTGCCACTCCACTACCGATAATTAATCCTAACCCCAATCCAATTCCGGCGAGGCGACGTTTCCATGGGCGATAAAGATTGTGAATAATCCATTGGCTGAGGTGAGAAACCAGCCAACCCATGACTTGGACTGGATGAAGCCAACCCCAAGGATCACCTATCCAGTAATCTAGACTGGCGGCAAGTAACAAAACAATGGCACTTCTAGTCAATGTAGTTGCTTTTGAGCGTATCTATATTTTCTTCCCAATTGGCACCGTCAAACGACACTCTGGCAAATCGAGACAGTACATCATCATCGAGACAACGCAGGTTAACATCAATCGACTGGGGATGAGAACGGGGGCGATAAAAGGGGTGAATCCCACAAATACGACAAAATGTATGTTTAGCCGTATTAGTATTAAACGTATATGTTGTTAAAACGTCAGCCCCACTCAATAGAGTAAACCGTTCAGGGGGTACAATTAGGTGGATGAAGCCTTTTTTGTGACAAATTGAGCAATTGCAATCGATTGCCTCGTGCTGGTCAACTGTCACACTGAAACGGACAGCACCGCAGTGACAGCCCCCTTGATAGGTAATTGGTTGATTCATGGTGGTCATTTCCCAGCAAAGCATCTATTAAATCACAAAACTGGTTTGTTCTCCTTGAGCAGCTTGCCAACTCCGAGCATCATAGTAAAGATCGGCAAGGGTAATGCTATATAAGGCATCTTTCAGTTTTTGGTGGAGTCGGTGCCACAAGGTTAAGGTTACCCAGTCTTCGGCAACAGTCGCATCTGCTGTGTGATGGTGTAATGGTTCGATTGTTTCGCCAACGGCTTCTAAAATTTGACCTAGGGAAATTTTTGAAGGTTCGCGAGCTAATTGATAGCCACCTTGAGAGCCGCGTACTGAATTCACTAAATTAGCACGACGCATTTCAATCAGTAGTTTCTCTAAATATGGAGCTGGTAGAGCTTGACGATGGGCAATCATTTTAACGGATGTTGGTCCATAACCGGGCTGTAGGCTGAGATCAAGTAGCGCTTTAACACTATAATGTCCGCGAGTTGTCAATTTCATAGGGATGGCAAACTATCCTAGCTTGGAGTTGGCTCTTAGCTGGAGTCTAATCCAGCTAATTTCTGGTTGAGTCGTACAGGGTTAAGAGTTGAATGGTTTTTATGGCTGTCCCAGGAAGGTTGTACTGTCAACTATAACCTCAGAGGTTTTTCCTGAAGCCTGATAATGCCTTCCATCAACCCTGAGTTTTACACATCGTTGGTTTTTGTTGATGACTGGATCAACTGGAAACGCCCAACCTTATCGCCCCGTCTCCATTACTGACACCTTCTCCAGTCGGCGATTGATTTGTTACAAAGATAAATTCAACAAATATAACCAACAAAGTTGACAGTATGGGTGTAATATAGTTTTATAGAGGGTGATATAAGATCAAGATTTTGTAATCTTGGTTATGTGTCAGTATAGCGAAAGCGCTACCCGAGACTTCACTGTTTAGGTTTAGATTCAAGTTGATGGCTAAAAAGAAAAAAATGGAGCCCAAGATGGAACCCTTAGAGGGTCAAGCACTGCTTGAGAAAGTTAGAGAGCTAGGTAACCTCAGCAAAGAAGAAAAAGCTAGAGCCTGTGGCTACTACACCGTGACGAAAAACGATGTAGAGCGCGTCAATATGATGAAATTCCTCAATGCACTGATTGATGCTGAGGGTATTGAATTAGATAGCAAAGCCAATGGCAATGGACGGGGTGGTAGGAGTGCGAGCTATCGCATCTCGGTGCAATCTAACGGCAATCTGCTGATTGGTTCTGCTTACACAAAACAGATGGGTTTACAACCTGGAGATGAATTTGAAATCTCCTTAGGTCGCAAGCACATTCATCTCAAGCAACTTGGCGCAGAAGACGAAATCGAAGAGTAAGGCTCAGCCGATGGCGAAGGAAAACTCCAGAGGCTAAAGATACTGACGGTTTACCCAAAATTCAATTGTCTTAAGTCAAAGTAGCGACACTTGATAAGTCCTCGTCCCAACTGAATGGTTGGACGATATGATTTTGATTGGAGTTGGAAAAAAAACCCCCGTTGTCATCTGAAAGATGCAGCGGGGGATAAATTGCTATTGTGAACGGATTGTCTTGGTCAGGATGTAAGTTCAATGGCTAAGACACAATCCAATGGGAAGAGGTCATCAACAATAATAGAGAGACGTACATTCCCCAAAACAAAATGAAAATAAATTGCAGGTCGCGTCGAGCCACGAGGATAGCTGCTCCCGCTAAGGTTAATGCTACTGAGCTGGAAACCACCGGGAAAAGGCTTTGGGAGGCTTCTAGGACTAAATAAATAGTCGCGGCGATTGCTCCTAAGGACATGAAACTCAACCCAAAGATCCATAGACGAGGATAGGACTGAGAGCGGGGCAAATTCCACACAGCGGTAAGCTGAGCGCCACCCGCTAGTGCTAAAGCTGGGTAGAGCGGCAAACTATACTCCGGTAAAGGAAACGCCATCAGACAAACAGCTCCCCCATAAACACCCGTCCAAACCAATACGAATTTTGCCCAACCCCAATTGCGATTATTCCACGCCAGCCCTAATCCATAAGACCAAAATAGTAACCAGGGAACCGAGAATTTTAAGAGTTCCAATAGGTAATCGTAATCGCTCTTAAGAGTCCGGTTAATCTCTACTGAATGCCAAAACGGTTGTAATGATTCTTTAACTAGATTAGCGGTGAGAAACCCTTGACTATAAACCCAAGGTAAAGTATACCAAACCAACGCAGGTATGATACCTAACACCCAACCCAACCACCAATAGCCAGATCTGAGTAGTCTAGGGGTATCCCAGGCAATAAAGATAAAACCAATCGCCAACAAAACAAATCCCAATCCAATTCCTTGAGTGAGGCAAATTAAACCGAATCCAATGCCTGCTCCCAAGGACCAACGAAAATCACGACGCGATCGCAACAGACATACCATCATCAGCATGACAAAGCATAGCACCGTACTATCCAGGATGGCGAGTCGTCCATACTGTACAACAGGTAATACGGTTAAATAAATGAAACTCGAAAAAAGCGCGTTTTGACGGGATGGAAAAATTTCCCGACCGATTCCATAGAAGAGGGGAATGGATAGAACACTCAGCAGAGCAGTCGGTAAGCGTGTCATCAAGGTGCTATCATTTCCTGTCTTATAAGCTAAAGCAATTAGCCAATAAAGCAAGGGTGGTTCTTCAACATAAGATTGATCACCAAATGTGGGATAAAACCATTGCCAAGATGCCCAAGGCGTGCTACTCAATTCACGAGCAACCTGATTAACCATTTGTTCACCCCCATTTAATAGAGGTGGGCTATCCAGATTAATACAAAATAAGAGCAGCGCGGCTAAAAGTAAGCTAAACACCCACATCCGCTCAACCCAGCGTTGAGTTCTGCGAATTCTGCTCCCGGAGTGTCCCCAAATAAATGTTTGACGATTCATCTTTAAACGAACAACTTAGAGTGCTGCTGGTCGCGAGTAGTTCACCTTGCTGCCATCCAACGGGTTGCCTGTGCCTGCACCGTAACTCAACCCGTGGCGCGACCTAATCAAACGGTGACTTTTCAATTATGACTTTTCAATTAAAAATAAAAAACTTTAACCAATAGCTATAGATAGATGTAGCCGCGTTAGGATCAACGTTAATCACACCCGACGGGTCAACCGAACCACTCCTGCTGCTTATTCACAGTAATATAGTTAGGCTTTGTGAAATAGAGCCAATCATTAGGCATCTAGACCCAAGTCTCTCACCTGCGACAGGCAAACCTATGGAAGGATCTTTTGAATTAACCCTACAAATGGTCATCGCTGTCTGTGCTGGAATCAGCGCTCAGGTGATTGCCGAGTACCTGAGGGTTCCCAGCATTGTCTTTCTACTGATCTTTGGCGTTTCCCTTGGCTCCGATGGTTTGGGTTTATTACACCCCCAAGAACTGGGAGTGGGTTTGGAAGTTATTGTTGCCTTGTCAGTCGCCGTAATTCTTTTCGAGGGAGGGCTTAACCTCAACCTGCGCGACTTAGGCAAAGTATCGGGTTCTCTGAGAAACCTAGTCACCCTGGGAACGCTGATTACGCTGCTGGGCGGTGGGATGGCAGCCCATTGGTTAGGAGAATTTCCCTGGCCGATTGCCTTTCTCTATGCTGCTCTGGTGGTTGTGACCGGTCCGACGGTTATTGGTCCACTGCTCAAACAAGTGAAAGTTGATCGACGAGTTGCCGCCCTTTTAGAAGGGGAAGGGGTTTTAATTGACCCAGTCGGTGCCATTCTAGCTGTTGTCGTACTTGATACAATTCTCAACAGCGAGGCTGGAGCATCTGCTGCCATTATCGGTCTAGGTTTACGCCTAGGTATTGGTGGTGTGATTGGCGGTATCGGTGGCTGGTTGTTGGGTTTGTTTCTCAAACGAGCTGAATTTCTTTCAGAAGACCTGAAAAATCTGGTTGTGCTAGCCGGGATGTGGGGCTTATTTGGTTTGGCACAAACGATTCGCTCGGAATCCGGATTGATGGCAACCGTCGTCGCCGGAATCGTTGTCGGTGCGTCTTCTCTACCCGAAGAGCGACTGTTGCGACGGTTTAAAGGACAATTAACGGTGCTTGGGGTTTCCGTGCTATTCGTTCTGCTCTCCGCCGATTTGTCCATTGACAGTGTTTTCGCCTTAGGTTGGGGAAGTGTATTCACCGTTTTGGCATTAATGATGGCGGTGCGCCCGATTAGCGTCAGCTTATGTACCTGGAATAGCGACTTAAATTGGCGACAGAAAATCTTTTTATCCTGGATTGCTCCCAAAGGGATTGTCAGCGCTTCCGTCGCCTCCTTGTTTGCGATTCTCCTCACCGAACGCGGGATTAATGGTGGGGATTCGATTAAAGCCCTGGTTTTCCTGACGATTATGCTGACAGTATTTGTACAAGGGTTAACAGCACGTTGGGTTGCCCAATGGCTGCAACTGAATCCCCAGGACAAGGCAACGGGTGCCGTGATTGTTGGCTGTAATCCCTTGAGTCGGCTGATTGCGCGTTTGTTTCAAGAGCAGGGAGAAGAAGTTGTCCTCATCGACACTGACCCGGAAGCTTGCCAACAAGCCGAGGAAGAAAATCTGCGGGTGTTCCAAAGCAGTGGTTTGGATGTTGACGTTTTAGAAGAAGCTGGGATTGAATCGGTGGGTACATTTTTGGCAATGACAAACAATGGTGAGGTGAACTTGGTCTTGGCTCAGCGAGCGGTTGAAGAGTTTGCCCCGCCGCGAGTGATTGCCGTATTTCCTCGTGATCCCCAAGCCAATGCCACGAATAATAAAACGAAAGTCAATCAAGCATTTGTTTCTCAACTGCCGATTAAGACGTGGAATAAGTATATTACTGAGGGGCAAGTGAAGTTAGGTACAACCACCTTGAAAGAGTCGGGATTGGCATTTCAGCGAGCGCATTTGCAAGCGTTAATCCGGGCGGGAGAACTGGTTCCCTTGTTAATCGAACGGCAAGGCGGTATACAAGTGGCTAGCGCGAATGAAACCTGGCAGGCTAATGATCAAATTATTTATCTGCTACACGATCCTAGACCTAAACTATTGAAACGCTTATCCGGTGGCAGTTCGTCTTCCCGTCTAGCGGTAGAAAAGTTGCCAGAAGTTGAGGAAATACCGATTTCAGAGCCTGTGGCAGAGAAAGCAATTAAAGAAATTGCCAATAAATCTAAAGTTGAAGAAGAGGTGAAGGTTGACCCTTCACTTCGCTCATAGGGCATGGTGCGTAAGTGTGTAGGGGCGGGTTTAGACGCTTCCTTAGTGGGAAGTACGGATAACATTTCAACAAAACCCGCCCTTACTCAAACAAAATGTAGGTGTTTTTATTGAATAAAGGGCGCAAGGATGGTGCCCCTACAATTTTTAAATTAAATAGGGAATCCATGATTTCATCGTTTCTTGGGAACCATACCAAAGTCCTTGTCGCCGAGGTGAATGCAGCACCCCTTCCAAGGTGAGATTCACTGCGCCGTCTAAATGAGCCGCTTCAATCGGAGTAATCCCATCTCCCCAACAATTTCCAACTCCACAGGTTTGCTGATAACTGTTATACGCTAACCATTGACCCAAGCGCCGTTGACCATAGATAGCTTTACCGGCGACACAGATATACTTGACATGGGGATAAAACGCTCCCGGATAGTTCATTGCCACGAAATCCAGATTGCGTTTGGTCCAGCGTTCTTGGCTACTATGAGGTGTTCCCAGTGTTACCAGTGTGGCAATGGTTGGATGAGCATTCCATAATCCTGGAACTGAAAGAGTCACATTGCGATGAATATCGTAGGGTTTTTCGCCGAGGTAGATTCGGGCAATCCAGCCCCCGGCTGAATGACCAATCAGATTAACCTGAGTGGCGCTGTAATCTGCCATAACCTGTTTCACGGTTTGATCAAGTTGCCGTAAAATTGGCACGACTGAGCGACCGCCTATGGTGGGAATCCAATCGCCTTGTCTTAGTGGTACAGTAACGGTGGGAAACCCAAACTGATTTAAAGCGGTTTCTAGTCCTCGATATTCAGTTGCCCCGGCAAAAAAACCCGGTACAATGACAGTCGGTAGTGGCATTTGGAATTTGATATTTTTGAATTATTAATCAAAGTTAACAAATAGTGATGGGGCAAGTTGGCACACTTTACGGTCTGGGTGTAGGTCCTGGCGATCGCGAATTAATCACGCTCAAAGCCCTACGTATCCTGAAACAATCTCCTGTAGTGGCTTTTCCGGCTGGGGTGAGGGGTAAACTGGGTATGGCTCAACAAATTGTGGGGCAATGGTTAAAGGCTGAGCAAGTTCAACTTCCCTTAATATTTCCTTACGTGCAAGACCAAGACATTCTTACCCAAGCGTGGGAAGAAGCCGCCAAGCAGGTTTGGCATTATCTGAAGGTAGGGCAAGATGTGGCGTTTGTTTGTGAAGGGGATATCAGTTTTTACAGCACGTTTACCTATTTGGCGCAAACCTTACAACAGCAGCAATCAACTGCCGTTGTGCAGATGATCCCAGGCGTCTGTTCACCCATGGCAGCCGCCTCAGTGTTAGGATTACCCCTAACCGTACAGCGCGATCGCTTGGTGGTGCTGCCTGCTCTCTATAATGTAAAGGAACTGGAAACTATTTTAGATTGGGCGGATGTCATAGTCCTGATGAAAGTGAGTTCGGTGTATGAACAGGTATGGCAGGTGTTGCATCGCCGCCAGTTATTGGACACCGCCTGGGTAGTCGAACGCGCTACCCTACCGGATCAAGTCATTTATCAAGATTTACGCGATCGCTCAACCCTAAAATTACCCTACTTTTCCATAATGATTGTCAACGTTACCCAATCCCTGAGTTCAATTAGACTCTAGATTATTTTTATTAAAACCAATAGAATTCCCGACAACCCCGCAACCGAGAGAACGATAACAACTATGTCTAATTTCTTAATTAAAACTGTCTCAGAGAAACTAAATCAGCCAACTGGTATTGCTGTAATCGCATCGGTTGGTATTCATGTCGTCTTGGGGCTAACCTTACCCTTTTATGTACCCGTTTTTTCCAGTGAAGCGCCTCCGACTCGGCGCACTGTACAACTGTTGGAATTAACTGAAGCGGATTTAAGTCGCTTACCTGATCTTTCGGTGCCAACTTTGCCCCCGTATATTTATCAGCAGACACCATTAACATCGCCATTCCCACCTCTCCCACCTCTGCCCCTCCAAGATTCTTTGCCCCTCGATGGCAACATTTCGATGACGCCCCCTCCACAATCGTTAAAAATTCCGTCATCATCGATAAGTCGGAAACCCATAAGAACGATTGCGCCCGGAAGTCAACCGAGTACTCCATTTCCACCCTTGAGGAGAAATTTAGGAATCCCGGTTTTTGGCAACCAACTTCCTCCATCGCCTCCCCTAGGAGCAACAAACCCAGACTCTATATACTCAGAACCAGAGTCTACGACTAGTATTGATCGTCTGGCACGATCACCCAATCACGAGTCAAGCGATCATGCAAGATCTCAACCACAGGAATCCCCCCCAGAGCAAGTTGCTACTAATCAAGATCCCAATCCCCCAGCCAATGAAAACGCTCCAACCCCCGATACGGAAGAATCTGCATCAGAATCAGACGAGCCCATAGCGAATAAACCGCCTGAGCAAGCCGAAGATAGCACTCGTGCTGAAGGGAATAAAGTAGAACCTCCGCCCGTACTCCAAAGAACATTAATTGCTTCCTATCCCAAAGACGCTTGCCAAAAGCAGCTTAACGGCACACCCATTTATAGCGTCGTTGTAGGCGCTGATGGCAAACCGACGAATTTACAACCGATTCGACGGGCTGGTGATCCCATTCTCGATCAAAAGGCACAGGATCAAATTAACGCTCAGCGTTTTCTAAATCGCACTGAACAGCCGCAGGAATACCGGGTATCTGTCCAGTTTTCCGGTCAAGAAAAAGTTTGCCCGAAGCCAGCACCTCCAGAAGCCTCGACTCAAAATCCTGAGCCTTCTAATTCCCCAACGCCCCAACCCGTGAATCCGGAGGCGTCTGAGGAATCGAATTCTAATAACTCTCCCTCTTCCAATCAGGAAACGTCTGATCGTGATCCGGTCAATCCTGGACAACAATCGCCATCACAAACAACCTCAGAGTCCGATCCGAAAAAAGCCAAACCGGAAGAGTCAGCCAATCCCCAACCATCACCGGAGGAGACACCCGAAGCCTCAAATCCAGCGGATAATTCGGTTATTGTACCGACACTCTAGCTCAAGATGGGCATTCGCTATCAATTTTTGATCGGTCTAATGCTTGATCCCTAACAGGATGTTAAGATGATCGACGGTTAGAACTGTCCCCTCCAAGATTACAGCAAAAAGGAACCCAAGTTATTATGCCTTCAAGAGAACCTCGCCGCATACTTATAACAGGTGGAGCGGGGTTTATTGGCTCCAACTTCGTCCATCACTGGTGCGATCGCTATCCCCAGGATCGGGTGATTGTCCTCGATTTGCTCAGTTACGCCGGTAATCGTCGTAATCTCGATTCAGTCGAGGGACGAGACAATTTTCGGTTTGTACCGGGAGATATTTGCGATCGCACTCTTGTTGATGCTTTACTCCGCACTGAGGCAATTGATACAGTTGCCCACTTTGCGGCTGAATCCCATGTTGACCGCTCGATTTTGGGACCCGAAGCATTTGTCAGAACCAATGTTTTAGGTACGTCCACTCTCTTGGAAGCCTTTCGCCAGCATTGGAAAAAGCGGGGAAGTTTGGATAGCGATCGCTTTCTCCATGTCTCTACGGATGAAGTATACGGCAGCTTAGAGCCCGATGACCCTTTGTTTAGTGAAACGACGCCGTATCAGCCAAACAGTCCCTACGCCGCTTCTAAAGCAGGTAGTGATCACATCGTCCGTGCTTATCATCATACCTACGGCGTACCCACGTTAATTACCAATTGCTCGAATAACTATGGTCCCTATCAGTTTCCTGAAAAGCTGATTCCTCTGATGTGCATTAACATCATGCTGGGTCAACCGTTACCCGTTTATGGGGATGGACAGCAGGTGCGAGATTGGCTTTATGTCAATGATCATTGTCAGGCGATCGATTTAGTCATTCACCAAGGGATTCCTGGCGAAACCTATAACATTGGCGGTAATAACCAAATCAAAAACCTGGATTTGGTACAGATGGTTTGCCAGCTTATGGATGAATTAGCCTCAGATTTGCCGGTTTATCCAAGCAAAGACTTAATCTCCTTGGTCAAAGATAGACCCGGACATGATCGCCGATACGGGATTGATGCTCGCAAAATTAAAGCAAAATTGGGTTGGACGCCTAAAGAAACCATTGAAGGAGGATTACGTAGCACCGTTGAATGGTATTTGACTCATCGTGATTGGTGGGAACCCCTGCTTTCTAAGGAGTATCAAGATTATTACCGACAAATTTATGGTTAATTGTTGACATGTAGGGAACCGTCAAATTTATGACCTCCCCCGTAAAAGATTATCTAACCTATATCGTAGGGGTACGGCATTGCCGTACCCTTACCGTATGTACCTCTTTACGGCTGAATCTGTTGAATTTGGTCAAGAGATGATTGATAAAGCGTCATGTCGCCCTGTTGTCTAGATAAATCTGCTGCCTTTTGGAAATCCGCGATCGCTGCTTCTTTTTTACCTAATTGAACATGGGTAAGTCCGCGATGATAATAGGCTGAGGTGTAGTTAGGATTAATTTCAATCGCTTGGTTAAGATCAGTGAGGGCTTGTTGAATATTTCCTTGTTGCAGATGAACAAAACCACGATTTGAGTAGGCTTGAGCGTAGTTGGGATTAATCTCAATTGCCTGACTCAAATCAGCAATTGCTTCCTGGATTTTTCCCTGTTATAAAAATGCACTTCCTCGGTTGTTATAGGCTAAAAATAAGTTAGAATTAAGCTCAATTGCTTGGTTAAAATTATTAATTGCATCTTTAACTTTTCCCTGTTGCAGACGAGCAAGTCCTCGATCAGCATAAGCTTGTGCATTATTAGGATCGAGCTGGATTACTCGGTTTAAATCGGAAATTGCCCCTTGAATATTTCCCTGTTCTAAATTGACAGTGATTCTAGATTGATACGCTGAAACATCATTAGGATTAAGCTCAATTGCTTGGTTAAAATCAGAAAGTGCTTGTTGAATATTTCCCTGTATCAGACGAGTAAACCCTCGGTTATTGTATGCCATAACATCATTAGGGTCAATCTCTATTGTCCGATTAAAATCAGCGATAGCCTCCTGAATATTTCCCGATTGTAAATGTGCAAATCCACGATTATTGTAAGCTGGAGCAAAATTAAATTTCATGTCAATCGCTGTAGTAAAATCAGCGATCGCACCTTCAAAATCTCCCCTTTGCAGATGAGCCAATCCACGATAATTATAGGCAATACAGGAGTTAGGCTCAATTTTTATCGCTTGATTGAAATCAGTAAAAGCTTTCTGAATTTCTCCCTGTAAGATATAGGCTTGACCTCGATTAAAGTAAGCTGGGACAGAATTGGGGTCAATGGTAATCGCCTGATCAAAGTCCTCAATTGCTCCCTGTAAGTTACCTATTTCTAATTTCTGTACTCCTAGCAGGAGAAAAGTAGTTGGCACGCTTTGTGCCATCAGCCCTAAAGCGCTTACTACAAACTCAGGTTAAGGAGCGTGCTATTCGTGTTAGGGTTGGATTATGGCTTACGGATTCCGGTGAGTTAATTAAAAAAATATGAAATCAGCCAATAAAATTATCATAGGCTTTCTATTAGTCGTCATCATCGGCTTACCCTTCTCTCACACCCTGGCTCACATTCTTACAGAAGCCTGGTGGTTTGATTCCGTTAACTTTTCAGATGTATTCTGGACGCGGATCACCTGGAAAATTATGGCTTGGGTGGGGACATTTATTATTTACGGACTATTCTTGTGGTTTAACTATTGGATGGCGCAACGTCTAACTCGCGATCGCGCGTTTCGTTTCCTAGACGCCAGTGATTTAGCTCCCTATACCGATACTATAGCCAATTCCGCCGCCCTGGTTGTAACGTTCCTTGTCAGTTTAGCCGCCGCCACAGCTAGTGCATCAGCTTGGGAGACAATACTCAAATATTTGAATACCACAGATTTTAATCTGACTGACCCCATTTATCAACAAAATATTGGTTTTTACCTGTTTCAGTTTCCTTTCTATGAAGGACTAAAAGATTGGTTCTTGAATCTTTTGTTCTGGGGGTTTGGATTATCCGTTGCTGTTTATGTTTTAAAAGGTAAAATAAGGTTAGATCGTTACTGGCAACATTTCATAACCAAAGACGTAAAAACTCACCTCAGTCTACTGTTAGCCGGAATTGCCCTAGTTGTCGCGATCGGTTTTTGGCTAGAACGCTATGAATTACTCTACACCGCTGATGGTGTCGTCTATGGTGCCGGATATACCGATGATCATGCTCAGCGTCTGGCATTCTGGATTATGAGCATTGTATCACTAATGCTAGGCTTGTCGTTTATCCTGGCAATTTGGCAAAACAATATTACCTTACCCACCTACGGAATCGGGATTTATCTAATTGCTTGGCTTGTTTTCAGTGGTCTTTTTCCCTGGTTTCAACAACGATTTATCGTCGAACCCAATGAATTAGAAAAAGAAAAACCCTACATTGAACATAATATCGCCTATACTCGCAAGGCTTATGCTTTAGACGAAGTACCAACACAAGACTATCCAGCGGAAGAACAATTAAGTCGCCAAGCGTTACAAGAGAACCAATCTACGATTCGTAACATTCGCTTGTGGGACTATAGACCTTTATTAAGTACCTATCGCCAACTGCAAGAAATTCGTCTTTACTATCGATTCAATGATGTCGATGTTGATCGCTATACCATTGACGATAACTATAGACAAGTCATGCTTTCACCACGGGAACTATTGTATTCTCAAGTTCCCGATCGCGCTCAGACTTGGGTCAACCAAAGGCTAAAATATACCCATGGCTATGGTTTGGTAATGAGTCCCGTTAATATCGTCACAGAGGATGGCTTACCTGAACTGTTTATCCAAGATATTCCACCGATTTCCCAAATCGATCTCCAAGTGAATGAACCCGCCATTTACTACGGCGAAGAAACCGATAACTATATATTTACAGGTACAAATACCCAAGAATTTGACTATCCCCGTGGCGATGAAAATGCCTTCACCACCTACGACGGGAAAGGTGGTGTACCAATCCCTTCTTTTTGGCAGCGATTGGCGTATGCTTATGATTTGGGCGATCTCAAAATTTTAATTTCCAATTACTTTATCAACACCTCCCGCATTCATTACCATCGCCAGATTAAGGAACGGGTGAACCAAGTTGCACCCTTTTTGCGGTTTGATAATGACCCCTACATTACCTTAATTAATGGTAGATTACACTGGATCATCGATGCCTATACCGTTAGCGATCGCTATCCCTATTCTGAACCAGTTTCCCAAAGTCATAATGCAAACGCCATATTCCAAGGTGGGGATATCGCCCAAATTTCCCAAGGAGATATCAATTATATTCGCAACTCCGTTAAGGTTGTCGTTGATGCGTTTAATGGCAAAATGCAGTTTTTTGTCATTGATGAAGATGACCCCGTACTGACAACATACCGCAAAATATTCCCCACATTGTTTACCGCCAAGGAGGCTATTCCAGCCGATGTAAAAGCTCATTTTCGGTATCCCCTAGATCTGTTCACCATTCAGGCGCAGATGTATCTGTCTTACCACATGAATAATCCCCAAGTCTTTTACAACCGAGAGGATTTGTGGCGTTTTCCGACAGAAATCTATGAAGGGAATGAGCGGATCATGGAGCCTTACTATGTGATTATGCGCTTACCCGAAGAGTCGAGGGAAGAATTTATTCTAATTCTGCCCTTTACACCCGTCAATAAAGATAACATGATTGCTTGGATGGCAGCGCGTTCTGATGGGGAAAATTACGGCAAATTGCTTTTGTACGAATTCCCTAAACAAGAACTTGTCTATGGTCCTTCACAAATTGAAGCTCGCATTGACCAAAATCCGCAAATTTCCCAACAATTAACCCTATGGAGTCAGGAAGGTTCACGGGTGATTCGTGGCGATTTATTAGTGATTCCCATTGATCAATCATTACTTTACGTCGAACCCATTTATCTGCGAGCCGAACAAGGGGAACTTCCAGAATTGAAGCGCGTGATTGTTGCTTATGCTAAAGAAGTAGTCATGGAGGAAACCTTAGAGCAAGCCTTAGCTACTATCTTTGGTGGAACTCAACCAGAGGTGCAACAACCTACTTCTGCTCCACCATCTGCTCCACCAAAAGAAGGGGTTTCTAAACTCGCCCAATCTGCTTTAGAAACTTATCAAAAAGCACAGGAAGCCATGCGTCAAGGCAATTGGCAAAAATATGGTCAATATCAACAAGAACTAGAAAGCATCTTGCAGCAATTGAACCAAACACCCAAATCTACGCCAAACCTGAGAAAGTCAGCAGGCGAGCCAAATTAATCCTAGTGAAAAAAAGCAGAAGTATCAGACTTTTCACGGTATTTGGGGCAATGTGTGTAGGGGCGGGTTTCACTGCTATCTTTTCGGTTGTATCCAGATGTGAATAAACCCGCCCAGACGCTTCTTGCATCGCGTCTCTACAATAGTTTTTAGACTTCCCGTGAAAAGTCTGAGAAGTATAGCTGCCGCCATCAAGCTTGCGGCATACTGAGAGGAGGTGAACACAATTAAAGTTAACGATTGATATTATTGTCTTTGTGTTCTTTGAGCGTTTCCATAATCGATGAGAAATAGTTGGGCATTCAACATTTAACCTCCAGTGTCTGGCTCACTGAGTTGACTTGTCATCGACCTTAGGTTATATAATGTTTCAGCTTATCCGCCAAATTATCGAATTATCAACAAAGTATCGAATGATAGGGGAAATGGGGAAGGGGAGTTAATTCTGGCACTAGAACATAAGTTCAGTAATCGAATCAGTATGCACCTATAAATAGAAACTGTCACATTTTCGATCAAACAGGTAACCTAAGCTGCCAAATATTTCAGGTTATGACTTATTACTTCTTTTGACAGCTACCTGGGATAACGCCAGCTAAAACTCTAGATTGGGGCAGGTTTCTCCGCATCTGGATGAGGGAATAAATGATAGAAACCCACCCCTACTTTCGGAAAAACGCAGCACTTCCCCTCCTCATGGATTTTTCCGATTCTTGAAAGGGTTAAATAATGGTGGGAGTTTGCCAACCGCGCAAATAATAGTAAATCGAAGTGTAAAATTCCTCCACAATTTGCGTCGTGATAGCCAGTGATTCTACAGAGGGGATAAAGGATGCAATCCACTGGTCAACTGTGGATCTTGAACCCGGTTGAACAGTAAAGAAGCCAGTCGGTTTAGCAATGACATTGGTTAAACCGACACTTCTAAACACCTGTTGAGCGCGACGGCTGTTATAGGCTGAAGTAACCAGAAAAACGCGATTGTCCGCTATTCCGCGATCGCGTAAAATATCCTCAACCTCTTCGGCGCTGGTGCGGAGATCAGTCCCTGTCGGTTCAACCACAATCCGAGTTTGGGGAACCCCAAACTGAACCAGTAAGGCGCGGATATCATTGGCTTCGACAATTTGCTCTTGAGTTCCTTGCAGGTTAGGTCGAGGACCAGCACTAACCACGACTAAAGGGTTATTCCCCGATTGTCGATACAGTTGAGCCGCATACAGAATGCGATCGCCCGTATCGGTAAGTTGAATTTGGGTTCGAGGTGGTTCATCAGGTTGGGTGGTTCCTTGTCCGAGTACCACAATCGCTGAGGTGGTTTGAGCACCTGCAGCTTCAGGCGTAACCACTGCTTGTTCTGTAGTCGCCGCCAACAGGTTAGAGAAAAAAGGCGTGCTGGCTATAAGTAAGATTAGTAAGGCTGCTAAAACCTGGTTCTTTGACTTCTCCAGCCCTTGGCGCAGGGCAAAACTCAACAGCACAATGGTCGCACCAACAGGCTTTAAGGGAAACGAGAGAACCTCCCAAATCGTTGATACCACATCATTGTTGGGAGAGAAAAACGCCACAACAATGAAGCCAAACAGAAATAAACCCCCAAGCAAGGTAAAATACTCCTTGGGGATTACCTTCTTAAACAGGTTGTAAAGAATAACTGCAATCAGCAGCCAAAGTAAGACTCGAGTCAGTAGTAAAAACATTGTGTTTTGATGGTGTAACGTTTTGATGGTGAGCGAGGAATTGTGACCGGTTCGTCTGACTCCCCAAAATAACCATTAACAAGTTAGGGGCGATTGGGATCAAGTTTTGTGTAACGTATCACCTAGGCAGAACCACGGTTCAAACTACCCTAACACGGGCATTATAGTTCCATTTCGGACAGTCAAACTTATGCAAACCTGTCAACTACCTACTTTGGGTTTGAGCAACGCCTGGGTAGAACGCAATTGTGTGCTTTTGTCCACAAGAGGGGTATAAGGTAAGAGAACTCTGGGAGCGAGGAGTTCTAAGAGCAGGGGGAGAATTCCCCTATTCCCCAATCCCCTCCTCACTAATCACCACTCCCCAATTTCGAGGCAGTTTTGAGCAAAATTGCTTCTCAGGCAAAGACAAAGAGGAAAAATATTTGTAAAGTTAGTCTATAAAAAGAAACAGGGGTCCTTTGAGTGTGTCGCAAGTCCAACCCGAAATTCTAGTAACTGGCGGAGCTGGCTACATCGGCTCTCACACAGTCTTAGCCCTACAACGGGCAGGTTATAACGTCGTTGTACTGGATAACCTGGTTTGTGGACATCGAGAATTCGTAGAAGAGATCCTGAAAGCAAAATTGGTGATCGGGGATGTGGGCGATCGCACCCTGTTAAACCAAATCTTCGCCACCCACAACATTGCTGCTGTACTCCACTTTGCCGCCTATATTGCCGTGGGTGAGTCGGTTACCTACCCCGCTAAATACTACCGCAATAACGTCAGTGGCACCCTGACCCTCTTAGAAGCCATGGTCGCCGCTGATGTGAAAACCTTAGTGTTTCCATCCACCTGTGCTGTCTACGGGATGCCTCAACACGTACCAATGACGGAAGATCATCCTCAAAATCCGATCAATCCCTATGCGACGAGTAAGTGGATGATGGAGCGCATGTTAGCCGACTTTGATCGCGCTTATAATTTACGTTCAATTGTGTTTCGCTTCTTCAACGCGGCTGGGGCGAATCCTGAAGGACTACTGGGTGAAGATCATTATCCAGAAACCCATCTGATTCCCTTAGTTTTGTGGACAGCATTAGGCAAACGAGACTCGATCGCTATTTGGGGAACAGACTACTCCACCCCAGACGGAACCTGCTTGCGGGACTATATTCATGTCAGCGACTTGGCAGATGCCCATATCCTGGGGCTAGAGTATTTGTTAGGTGGCGGCAAGAGTGAAATCTTTAATTTAGGCAGTGGCAACGGTTTCTCCGTGCGACAGGTGATTGAAACAGCAAGGCAAGTCACCCAAAAAGATATTAAAATCATTGAGTGCGATCGCCGCCCTGGTGATGCACCCATTTTGGTCGGTAGTAGCGACAAGGCGAGAAAAATTCTGGGTTGGTCTGCCAAATACCCGGAGCTAAGTAAAATTATCAGCGATGCTTGGCAGTGGCATCAACGGCGTCATCATTAGTACAGTATGGACAACCTGATCGCCGATGTCCGCAAGTGAAGCGTCGAAAACGCAGTTCTACAGGGCTGGATGCTCAAATACAGCCCTCAATCAAGTAGGGCTGGGTAGTTCATCTGCTATTTTCTAAGAAACTCGGAGTTCACGTCAGTTTTTTGAAGCAGAAGCAGTGAAACAATTATCGGTGAATAGAAACACCCAGACTGGAAAGGCTAAAAACAACCTCAACTCTACCAACCAAGGGACTCTTTCCCTGGAAGCTCGAATCAGCCGCTTGGAATCCATTGTTGGACAAATTGGTGAGGCGGTGCTTGCCACAACTGAGACTATTGACCGTCTAGGAAAGCGGGTTGATGCTTTGGCTGTGCAGGTACAACACCAAGGGCATCAAGTTCAACAACAGGGCTACCAACTCTTCGCTTTGAGTGATGCGGTGCAAACCTTAGCCGAAAATCAAAATGAGTCACTCGCAGAACTTGGACAACTCACGGAAACACTCCAACGCCTTACTGCTGCCATCGAAGCTCAGCAGAAGTCAGTAAGCTAGAAGTAGCGTTACAATTTTGGACGGCTTAATCCTAAATCATGAGCGTTTCTCAAACTACATCGACGCGCCAGTCGAGAAAAAATGGACAACATCCCCAAGGGAAACCCAGAGCATTTATGTATTGTCCTCAGCGAAATTTCCTCAGGCTCTTTGTCACGGCTGTGATTAGCCTATTAGCGGTAAGCTGTGGTCAGAGCAAGGTTTCTCAGTGTAACCAAATGATTCAGGTAGCGAATCAAGCTGTTAGTGATGCCAAAGTTGTGACCAATGGTGTTCAAGAGGACAATCCGCAAGCCGAGGCAATGCGACAAGCGGCGGCGGTCATGGATAAGGCATCTACAGAAATGAACGCGATAGACGTAACCGATGAGACGTTACAGGACTATCAAACCAGTTTCTCTAATATGTATCGCGATACAAGTCAAGCTATGCGTGATTTCGCCGTGGCGTTTGAGCAGAAAGACCGCCAAGCGGCGGAAGCGGCACAGATGAATTTGCAGCAAGCAACGACCCCAGAAAAGCAATTAGTTGATAATCTTAATGCTTACTGCTCCGGTGATTGACACTCATGAATACGTTGCCATAGTTTCTTTTGGCTGCGCTGCACTACTTAATGCCGGAAAAGCTTGATAGGATTAGGTTTTAGACAAAGCGGGTGATGGGACTCGAACCCACGACATCCAGCTTGGGAAGCTGACGTTCTACCACTGAACTACACCCGCAAGTTGGCTCTCAACGAGCAATCTATAGAGTATTATATCAATAAATTGACCTCAGATCTTTGCTCGACTCTGGACGCAAAGACTTAACCTGATTGAACCCGATAGGTTAGCACTGATGCCAAAACCCTGGAATGACCAAAAGTAAAGGGGTTGCGAGTTCGGCAATAGCTGGATATGACCAAGAACACGCCGAGGTTGTGAATCTTTAGATGGCAATCAGCCTAATTTCGTTGCATCCTGTAAAGTATAGAGTTGTAACTGTTCCATCAATCCTCAAACCATTGCACTCCGCAGGGATTACCCAGGATGTTTAACGCAACAGAAATTCTCATAAACTCATTTGTCCAAAGACTCCGGGAAGGCTACCACCGGACTTATGGAGGGCTAAAAACTGACTATGAGGACATTATTGCTTGGGCAGGCAGTATGGCAATGGAAAATATTGCCAACAGCGACGCCCTCTATCATAATGTCGAGCATTCTATCCTCGTCACCTTAGTGGGTCAGGAGATTCTCCGAGGCAAGCATATCCGTGAAGGTGGCGTCACTCCAGAAGATTGGTTGCACTTTATCATTTCTCTGGTTTGCCACGACATTGGCTATGTTAAAGGCGTCTGTCGTCAGGATCGCGAAACTGAACGACTGTACGCGACGGGCAAACATGGTGAGATGGTGCATCTGCCCCCTGGCGCTACCGATGCATCCCTAACGCCTCATCATGTTGATCGGGCGAAACTGTTTATCGATGAGCGATTTGGCGGTCACAAACTGATTGACGCTGAACTGATTAAGCTCAATATTGAACTGACTCGTTTCCCGGTTCCCAAAGAAGGGGATCATCGAGATACCCTGAACTATCCCGGTTTGATTCGTGCCTCTGACTTAATTGGTCAGCTTTCTGATCCCCGCTATCTCAAGAAAATTAGTTCTCTATATTACGAGTTTGAAGAAACAGGTGTCAATCAAGCCTTAGGATATGAGCATCCTGGTGACCTTCGCGCTGGTTATTCTCGGTTTTACTGGAATGGAGTGTTTCCTTTTATTCAGGAAGCCCTGCGTTACCTTTCCCTAACTCAAGAGGGTAAGCAAATCACCGCCAACCTCTACTCCAACGTGTTTGTTGTGGAACACGAAAAGAACGAAGAAGAACACCGACAACTCGCACAACAGCTTCACTCTTAATCCCTAACCTATGAACTGGTGGCAAAAACTGAAAAAGAACCCCCTAGCTCGGTTTGGCGCGATCGTGCTATTGATTTTCTACATTGCCGTGATTGCGGCTGATTTTGTAGCCCCTTATGACCCTTATGTCTCCCAACCGAATGGTTCCCTGTTGCCACCAACCCAAGTCTATTGGCGCACTCCTGAGGGCAGGTTTATGGGTCCACACGTCTATCCAACCACCCAAGGACCAACGGATTTAGAGACAGGGGAACGAGAACTAATGGTGGATTGGCAAAATCCATCCCCCATCGGCTTATTTGTTCAAGGTTCGGCTTACCAGTTTCTCCAACTTCGTTTCCCCTTACCCCCCAACTTTGAAGAGGTGGAGATCTTTGGCGGAATTCCGATGAATTTTCACTTATTCGGCACCATTGGTGAAGGTAAACTGAATCTATTAGGTACTGATGAGCAAGGTCGCGATCAATTTAGTCGTTTGGTGCATGGAGGGCGGATTAGTCTCAGTATCGGTTTAGTGGGAATTGCGATCTCTTTTCCTCTGGGTTTAATCATTGGTGGAATTTCTGGTTATTTCGGGGGGTGGCTCGATGGCATTCTTATGCGCCTAGTTGAAGTTATGATGACGATTCCCACCCTATACCTACTCGTGGCGCTGGCTTCCGTGTTACCACCAGGACTAACCAGCGCCCAACGATTTTTATTAATTGTTTTGATTACGTCGTTTATTGGCTGGGCTGGATTGGCAAGGGTGATTCGCGGACAGGTTTTGTCGATTAAAGAACGAGAATTTGTCCAAGCATCCCAAGCGATGGGGGCTAAGCCGCTATACATTATTGTGCGTCATGTTCTGCCCCAAACGGCGACTTATGTGATTATCTCGGCGACTCTGGCTGTACCTAGTTTTATTGTGGCGGAGTCGGTGCTAAGTTTAATCGGTCTGGGAATTCAGCAACCTGACCCTTCTTGGGGAAATTTGCTGTCCTTGGCAACCAATGCTTCGATTTTGGTGCTACAACCCTGGTTAATTTGGCCCCCCGCCGTACTGATTATTTTGACGGTTTTAGCTTTTAACTTGCTGGGGGATGGTTTACGGGATGCCCTTGATCCTCGGAGTTTGCATCGCTAGGGGGAGGGGTTTCCTTAGCTTGCGTTTGTGCCGAGGTTCGCCGTGGGGCAGTTTTTTGGGCAAAGTCTTTGCCTTCCGTGAGTAGATAGTCGAGAAATGTGCGAGCGACAACGGAGAGTTGTTTGCCGTTTGGGTAAACGGCATACCAGTATCGTTCAATCGGGAATTCTTCGACATCTAAAATCGTCAGTTCATTGCAGATGCCTTCTAATGCTAAGGTGTGACGGGATAAAACCGAAATACCCAACCCTCCCGCGATCGCTTGTTTAATCGCTTCGTTGCTGCCCAAGTCAAGCTGCACTTTTAGGGTAATATCACGGGCATCGAAGAGTTCTTGCACCGCCTTGCGCGTTCCTGACCCCGGTTCTCTCATAATAAAGGGTTCATCCCCCAAGCGCTCCAGTGGAATATTGGTTTCATTGGCTAAGGGATGATCCGCAGGCGCAATCACGACCAGGGGATTTTCCATGATGGCTTCGTAGGTAATATCCAGATAGTCCGGTAGTTGACTCATGACATACAAGTCATCAGCATTGTCATTTAGACGACCAATGATGTGTTCGTGATTGGTCACCTGTAGCGACACATCGATTCCTGGATAACGCCGACAAAATGGACCGAGTAACCGGGGAATAAAATATTTGGCTGTTGTGATCACAGCAACCCGCAAACGTCCCTGCTTCAACCCTTGCAGGTCAGCGACTGTCATCTCAAATTTTTCTAAATTCTCAAATATGGCACGGCAGGTCTTGACGAGTTCCTCTCCGGCTTGGGTAAGATAGAGACGTTTGCCTACTTGGTCA
Organism: Coleofasciculus sp. G2-EDA-02; assembly: GCF_040226375.1. Lineage (NCBI taxonomy): Bacteria > Bacillati > Cyanobacteriota > Cyanophyceae > Coleofasciculales > Coleofasciculaceae > Coleofasciculus > Coleofasciculus sp. G2-EDA-02. The sequence goes on from NZ_JAVKEW010000140.1 coordinate 73,137, forward strand.
AATAAGGAAACACCAACTGCTCGGGTAAGCTGTTTGACCTGCATTGACACGGTGGGTTGGGTGAGAAATAGTTCTTCGGCAGCACGAGTAAAGCTATTATGTCGAGCAACGGCTTCAAATACTTTGAGCTGATGCAGCGTGGCTTGCTTCAACGATAACTCCTCCTTAGGCGAATAATGCATAGATTATAGTCTATGATTTCTATTAAAACAATGTATTTTACCTATGGTAACTCTGGGTTAAGATTTCAGATAACGCCAAACAAGTGACAGTCTTCCTTCCATCTCGCGTTGCCCCCTAAGCCAGTTGTATGTTCAGGAATAAGCGGTTTGGTTTTAGCCTGTACCCTACAGGAAGCTTAATCCTGTCATCGTTGGCATTGGGTGCAACGCTTTTTTTATCGGTCAAACATCACAAGTCAAGTTCTTTAGTCGGCGCGGGCAATTTATTTAAATCAGGGAGTTCGACTAATTCCTTCTGTGTTTCTTTGACCTCGACAGGCAATCTTAGCGGTTCGGGCGTCTGTTCCTCTTCAATGAAGTAACTTGCCAAGGGTAGGGCTTGTTCGAGATCCTCTAGGGGTCGAGTAATCACGGTAACAGCAACCAGTTCCCCAATACGTTGTGCTTCTGCCATCCCCACTTGCAGCGCCATGGCGACTTCCGCCACCCGACCCCGGATAATAACAGTACATAAGCCCGCGCCAATGGTTTCGTATCCCGTCAGTTCTACATTTGCTGATTTGAGCATAGCATCCGCTGCACCAACGATCGCGGGAAAGCCTCGGGTTTCTAGAAGTCCCAGAGCTTGGGAACTATGGCGCGATCGCGTCGGCTGTTGCGCCTCTTCCAACAAATGAGAGCCAAGGGGTAAGACAACCTCTAAATTCGGAAATGGTCGAGGAATCACCAGAGAGGACAGTAAACGACCTTCTCGTTTAGCATGTTCAACTCCAGCTTGCACCGCAATCCGCACTTCTGCTGTAGCGCCGCGCACAATTGCTGTACAATGACCACTGCCAATTTTCTCAAATCCCACCAACGTCACTCCAGACGCCTTGAGCATCGCATCAGCCGTACTCACAATCACAGGGAAACTGAGCGTAGACACCAAACCCAAAGAGGAGTTACGAAAGCGATTACGTTGAGTAGAGGGGGCGTGGGGGACAATCCCAGGGTTGTATGACTCCATAGCTCGGCTCTCCATTTCGTTGTTGGCTGTTAAGTGTTGCCTCTCATCCAGTCTAAGAAACCCAACACCTCAACCCTAACAACTTATCGGTATGACCCATCTGTGCGCTGATCTTACACTACAAAGACGTGCAAATTATTGATGGTAGGGAAATAGAGTTTTGAGAATCCGGTCTACACTCCCTTGTCCATAGACTGACTTTTCCTCCTGGGAGTTGGCAGATTCAGGTTTCTCCTCCGTCGTGGACTCACTAGAAGCTATCTGTGAATCAACGGGTGGGTTGACCTCCTGCTGTTTAGGAGGAGATGGAGGAGATGGGATCACCGCTTCTGGAGGATTGGGGCTAACCGGAGGAGTCGCACTTAAGGATACATCAGCAACTTGACGCCCTGAATCGCCAATGACAGACGCTGCGGGAACAACTTGTAATCGCTCAATCGAAGCATTCCAAATCGTAGTCAATGGACCGACACAGGCATTTGCCCCAATTTTACCCTGACCCACGACCAACACACCAGCACCCAGACTGGCTCCGGTTTCTACCTCTAAGGTTCCTTGGTAAGCGTGAATAACTGAACCAGCCCCAATACAAACACCCGCCCCGATAATAATTTTACTCTCAGGATTAGCCCGTAAAATTACTCCCGATGAGATCACAGCACTCGGATCAATAGTTACATCACCTTGAACATAGACATGAGAATGACTGCTCAATGGTAGTGGCAGGGGCAAATGCATTTTATATTTATAGACATTATAAACGTGAAGATAATCAGGTCAATAGAATCAGAAGTTTCTCGATTGTGAAACAGGCAATTTCGGATTATCTCTCCTGCCAAAGAAAGGGATTGAGGATTAAAGATTGTCAATTTATAATTGAACAATTCTGGAGAAAGAATCCCTAGGAGATCTTACCCTATCTCAAATCCCCAATCGAAAATAACCCTTTCTCTGCAAGCGGACTTCTAACAGTTCTTGAGGTAATGGTTGCTCAATCTGGCTTTTGAATCAGGGTTTCCAAAACACGCCGCTTGGCTTTTGGATCAATGCCAATCAGACGTACATATTCTCCACTATGTTCAGCCATACAGCCTTCTAACCCCTCAATCACCTCAGAAACCTGATTGGATTCGATAGGAGAACAGCTTTGCCAGGAACTGGTGCGGAAGCGACGCTTGTCAGCGTGTTCGGTACCAATTTTGTAGCCCTGAGCTAACAAACCCCGGACTTGATCAATCGCCTCTCGGCTCAAAGAGGTGTCTCCTAGTGATACAGAATCCGGTTTGGCGGGTGCGGATACCGGAGTGCTGGTGCTGGCGCGGCGACCATTGGAGGTGGAGGAGACTGATGTCCCTGTTGTCAAGGCTTTACTATCAGGTCGTTGAATAATTTCTTGCATCACCCGTCGTTTCGCATTGGGGTCAATCCCAATCAAGCGCACGTACTCACCCTCATGTTCGGCTAAGCACTCGGTAATCGCCGCCATCACCTCCGATTCCCGATTGGATTGAATCGACATCGCGCTCTTCCAGGAACTGGTGCGGAAGCGCCGCTCATCGGCATATTCTAAGCCAATCCCATAACCTTGAGCGACCAGTCCCGCCACCGTTTGCTGAAGATCAGACTCTAATTGAGGTTGTGAACTGGAAACTTGACGGTTGTTGCTCGCCGCAGGTTGACTATAACGATAACTCGAAGACGCTTTAGAGGGGGTGGACTTGGATGCTTGATCACCGGGTCTTTGGATAATTTCTTCCATCACCCGCCGTTTGACTTTCGGGTCAATCCCAATCAGGCGCACGTACTCACCCGCGTGTTCGGCTAAGCAATCGCTCAGAGCATCGAGTACCTCTGATTCTCGATCTGAGTGAATCGCGATCGCACTTTTCCAGGAACTCGTCCGAAAGCGCCGCTCATCTGCATATTCGGCACTAATCCGATATCCTTGAGCTAACAGTTGACGAATTTGTTTTTGAAGGTCTGAACTTATGGCTGTATAGGAAGGCATGGAACTATAAGAATAATTTGAAGAACGACGAGAAGATTGATTTCCATTTTCGGTATCCGACTCAGACGGCTGAACCCTCTCATTGCGGATTGGCGCAATACAAGCTTCATCCTCTGCACACTGATACCCTGATCGCAATGCCTCATTACATGCGATAAGATGGTGAGCAAACGTGAGATCCTCCTGTTGGACATCGGGCAGTCGATCCGCTTGCTGCTGGTTATTAATCACTGCTCCAGAAGGTACATATTTCCCCGGCGGAATTTCCACATCTTGCACCAAGGCATGCATCATAACGATACAGCCATGACCGATGCGAGCATTAAACACGGTGGAGCGAAAGCCGATAAAGCAATCATCTCCAATGAAAGCTGGACCATGAATTAGGCATAGATGAGTGATTGAGGTATTCTTCCCAATCCAGACCGAGTAGGATTTTTGGTCATCTCCCATCACTCGCCCATCTTCTAAGCCATGAATCACCACTCCATCTTGAATATTCGAGCCAGCGGCAATGTAAAATGGTCCACCTTCGTCTGCTCGAATGGAAGTCCCCGGAGAAATCAGGACATTTTCGGCAATTTTGACATCTCCGATAATGTTAGAAAAGGAGTGGACGTAGGCACTTTCGTGAATTTGGGGTTCCGCCAAACTTTTTGACCAAGGGGTCGGGGGTGCCGCGTAGCTACGAACTACCATGATAATATTTTCCTGCCTTTGACAACGTATATCAACGTTTTGTTTTCTGGGATTGAACCAAGAGCATTTCATCCAAATTGCTCATCCAAATCCCTTGGATGTCTGCCCAAATGGGAAGATAAAGATCGTAGAATACTTATTGGGTTTCCCCGCCAAATCAGGGTTTGAGTCCTCTGTTTGGCGGTTAGTAATCTTAGACCGACAAGTGAGTCAGACTCATAGCTTGCTCGTAATTGGTGTTAACGATTTCGGATTACCTTCTCACCCCACACTATCGATATTGATCTTTCTTACTGTAGAGAATGTGATTATCTACACTAACCGTGTCGATAATCCCCACTACCATAGCATCAATAGGACGCTTATCACTTTCACCCACCTGACGTGCTGCGCTGCCACAACTCACCAAAACCCACTCATCCGTACCCGCACCGACAATATCTGCTGCCACTTCGTAGTTGGGTAGAGGTTTACCCTCCTCGTCTATAAACTGTACTAAGAGAAATTTTACACCTCTTAGGCTAGGTTCTTTACAAGAGCTAACCACTGTACCCCGCACTCTGGCAATTTGCATTTATCCTCCACTACTGGGATTTTGGATAGTTGGATTTTGGCAGATTGAGTCTCCGCCCTCAAGGGAGATACTCTTGCGGCTCCCCCAATTCCCAATCAGCCTTTCCCATTCTTTATACTTAAGGATAATTAAGGACGGTTAAGCGGACGGATAGCATTGGTGCTTTCCCGGAACTGTTCCACGTCTTCAGTGTACCGAATCGGCAGCACGTACTCTAGGTTTTCATGGGGACGGGCGATAATGTGAGTGGATAGAACCTGACCCCCATTGACGCGCTTGACGTTATCTACACCAGCGGCGACGGAGGCTTGGACTTCCGACACATCGCCCCGAACGATAACCGTTACCCGACCACTACCAATTTTTTCATACCCGACTAAGGTGACGCGGGCGGCTTTTACCATGGCGTCAGCGGCTTCGACGACAGCCGGAAAGCCAAGGGTTTCTACCATTCCAACGGCGATTGACATAAACGTTTCTCCAAAATCTAGGGGTTTCTCTGTTTTGACACCTAGCCAGCGCCAGGATTTAGCCCAATCTAAGCGTAGAGGTATCGCTAATAGGCTCGGAATTGTTCCACGGCTTCGCTATATCGAATCGGTAGGACATATTCCAAATTTTCGTGGGGACGGGCAATGATGTGGGTTGATACGACTTCACCCCCATTTACCCGATTAGCCGCTTCTACGCCAGCGGAGACGGAGGCTTGGACTTCTGAGACATCGCCCCGAACAATCACCGTGACCCGCGCACTGCCAATTTTTTCATACCCGACTAAGGTGACACGGGCGGCTTTCACCATGGCATCAGCGGCTTCGACGACAGCCGGAAAGCCTTTTGTCTCAATCATTCCTACAGCAATTGGCACGTTGATTTTCTCCTTGCAACTACGTTGACGATGAGTCAGCCCATCCCGGTTGGGCAAAAATTTGGACGGGAATGCCGAATTCTAGCCATAAATTACTAGCCAAAATCAAGCATAGAGAAGCTTGGTACAATTGACAATATAAATTATTATGATAATTCTTAATCAAAGTGTTTAATAAAACTTAACGTTGGCGTGATAATAATCGAGAGGTTAGGCAAAATTCTCAGCTTTTGCCAAAAGTTGGCTTTGTTTTATAATTTTTTGATAATCTTTCTATAAGTTGAATGATTTATTTCCAGGCGTCGTGGCGATCACCTCATCTCAAGCTGGGGCAACGGGTAGAACAGAAGCACTGAAGCATGGAGAGAAGGTCAAGGGTCTATAGTATAAGCTCAGTTTATCACTTTGATTAAGCTGACTTTTAAATAGAGGGACTAAAACAGCGATCGCGACAAGAGAATCCCTCTGTTAATAAGCAAAATTCTGTATCTATATGATCAACCAACGAGGTACGCAAGCGGGATGACAGAGTTTCTGAATCAGACAATTTGGTTAGTACCATTTTACGGGTTAATTGGCGCAATTTTAACCCTACCTTGGGCAACAGGTGTGATTCGTCGCACAGGTCCCCGTCCGGCTGCATATTTTAACATATTAATGACGATTGTTACCTGTATTCACGGCGGAGTGATTTTTCGGTCTGCCGTAAATCAGCCGATGGTGAACGAGTTTGTGTTCGACTGGCTACAAGTCGGCGGCGTCAATTTCTCCTTCGCCCTAGAAGTTTCTCCTGTGAGTACAGGCGCCGTAGAGGTGGTTACCAGCCTCAGCCTGTTGGCGCAACTGTATGCCCTAGGCTACATGGAAAAAGACTGGGCATTAGCTCGCTTTTTTGCCTTAATGGGATTCTTTGAAGGGGCGATGAGTGGGATTGCGTTGAGTAATTCCTTACTTTTAAGCTACGCCCTGTTGGAAACGCTCACCCTCTCCACCTATTTACTCGTCGGCTTTTGGTATGCTCAACCCTTAGTGGTTACCGCTGCACGAGATGCCTTTCTCACTAAACGGGTGGGAGACATGTTGCTGTTAATGGGGGTGGTGACACTGGGAAGCCTCGCCGGTAGCTTAGACTTTAATAACCTATATGATTGGGCAGGAACCGCCACCCTCTCCCCCTTCTTCGCCACGTTACTGGGGCTCGCCTTAATCGCTGGACCCCTGGGGAAATGCGCTCAATTTCCCCTGCATTTGTGGTTAGATGAAGCAATGGAAGGACCAAACCCCGCCTCCGTCTTGCGGAATTCGTTGGTTGTCTGCTGTGGGGCTTATGTGTTGATTAAACTGCTGCCGATTTTAGCCCTATCCCCAGTCACCTTATCCGTGTTAGTGGGAATTGGCACAGTGACGGCAATTGGTGCATCCTTAGTCGCTATTGCCCAAGTTGATATTAAGCGATCGCTCTCCCATACCACCAGTGCCTATTTAGGATTGGTGTTTATCGCCGTTGGAACCGGACGCGCCGATATTGCAGCGGCGTTACTCCTCGCCCACGCCTTTGCCAAAGCCTTATTATTTATGAGTACCGGTTCGATTATTCTCACCACCAGTAACCAAAATCTCACCGAGATGGGCGGCTTGTGGTCACGAATGCCCGCGACAACCACTGCCTTTGTTGTCGGAACGGCGGGGATGATTGGGCTATTGCCCCTAGGGGGGTATTGGGCATTAAGTAAAGGTATTAACTCCCTGTTGACTGATTCACCCGGATTAGTCGCAACTTTTATCGTGGTGAATGGCATTACCGCTTTAGGACTAACCCGCGTCTTTCGCTTGGTATTTTTAGGCACTCCCCAGCCAAAAACTCGCCGCACTCCTGAAGTCGCGTGGCCCATGGCGTTTCCGATGGTGGGGTTAACTCTGATTACTCTGATTATGCCTTTGTTGCTGCAACAATTAAACTTGTTACCCCCTGATAAGTATGAGTACCTGGTTAAGGTACCGCAACTATTATTATTGGGTTCCAGCGTAGTTGGTTGTGCGATCGGGGGTTTAATTGATCTGCCCAGAACTGGACTAAGATCTATTAGCTTACCCGTGAGATTTTTGCAAGACCTTTTAGCTTACGATTTTTATGTCGATAGACTTTACAACTTGACAGTCGTGTTTGCCGTTGACCTGTTTTCTAAACTGACCGACTGGATTGACCGTCATATTGTCGATGGTGCGGTGAATTTAGTTGGTCTGGCTACTGTCGTTGGCGGTCAATCATTAAGGTATAGTGTTTCAGGTAAATCCCAGTTTTACCTGTTAACGATTCTCGTCGGCGTCAGCGTATTAGCAGTGTTAATGTGTTGGCCCCTCAGTCAGTGGCCCTGGGAACGGTGGTTGTTTCTGAATGGGCAATAAAAATTTTGTTGTCGGTTGTAGGGGTGGGTTTAACTATTTATGACTTAACCCAAGTGTGGCTAAACCCGCTCTGATTGATTCGTTGGTATCAAAGGTTATATTTTTTTAACGCAGAGGTACGCAGAGGTTAACGCAGAGGTACGCAGAGGATCATGACTAATGAAAATGATTTGGTTTGCTTCTCAAGGGAAGCGGGTATGACGTAGCTTGCTTCTCAAGGGAGCGAGTATGAGAAATGACATAAACAAATGAGAAATTATGCTAAGTATCTTAATTTTAGTGCCGCTATTAACAGCCCTATTTATAGGATTTTTACCCACTAGACTGATGGCAAAAGGGGCGCGTCAAGTTACACTCATTGTTGCCAGTGGTCTGTTTGTTTGGTCGCTGGTGCTACTCGCGCAGTTTGATCCCAGTCAGATGAATCTTCAGTTTCAAGAGAATTGGTCTTGGATTGAGTCGATTGGGTTAACCTACAGTTTAGGTATTGATGGGTTGTCAATGCCTTTGCTGGTTTTGAATGGTTTACTCACCGCGATGGCGGTTTACTGTACCGATGAGGATTTAGAACGCCCTCGCTTTTATTACACGCTAATTCTGTTATTAAATGCTGGGGTGGCGGGGGCATTTTTGGCACAAGATTTGTTGCTGTTTTTCCTGTTTTATGAATTGGAATTAATTCCTTTATATTTGTTAATTGCAATATGGGGCGGAAAACGGCGCGGCTATGCAGCAACTAAGTTTCTCTTATATACAGCAGCGTCTGGGGCGCTGGTTTTGGCTGTCTTTTTAGGGGTGGTCTTTTTGAGCGGGGCGAATAACTTTGCATACGGTAATGTCCAAGACTTGGCATCATTATTGCCCGTGGGTCGTCAATTGGTATTATTGGGAGGAATTCTCATCGCCTTTGGAATTAAAATTCCCTTAGTACCCTTTCATACTTGGTTACCCGATGCCCACGTTGAAGCATCTACGCCGATTTCTATGCTTTTGGCGGGGGTTTTGCTGAAGTTAGGTACTTATGGATTATTGCGCTTTGGTTTAGGATTATTTCCAGAAGCTTGGATAGTAGTCGCCCCCTGGTTAGCAACGTGGGCGGTTGTCAGTGTGCTTTATGGGGCGTTTAATGCGATCGCGCAACGGGATATGAAGAAGATGGTGGCGTTTAGTTCAGTCGCTCACATGGGTTATATTCTACTGGCAGCCGCCGCAGCGACATCAATTTCGCTGGTGGCGGCGGTTATGCAAATGGTGAGTCATGGGTTAATCTCGGCGTTATTGTTTTTCCTGGTGGGGGTGGTTTATCAGAAGACGGGTTCGCGGGATTTAGATGTTCTCAATGGACTATTGAATCGGGAACGGGGATTACCATTGATTGGTAGCTTCATGGTATTAGCGGTGATGGCGAGTGCGGGAATTCCGGGAATGGTAGGATTTATTTCAGAATTTCTGGTATTTCGGGGTAGTTTTCCAGCGTTTCCTGTGCAAACCCTTCTGTGTATGATTGGGACAGTCTTAACAGCAGTGTATTTCTTAATTTTGCTGGATCGCACCTTTTTTGGTCGTCTCTCGGCGCAGGTGATTGATTTACCCCGTGTTTATTGGAGTGAACGGATACCGGCGATTGTCTTAGCGGTGTTGATTGTGATTTTTGGCATTCAACCGGGATGGTTAGTGCGGTTGAGTGAAACAGCCACAGCGACGATGGTGACACATTCACCAACAATGGCTTTAGGGGTTGAGGTGAGTCAGTAAGATAAAGTTAAACGTTATTGGGTAGGGGCGGGTTGGTTTGGAGATCCCCCCTAGCCCCCCCTTCAAAAGGGGGGAAAAATAGTTCCTATCAAAAGCGGGGGAATATATCCCATTCTCAAGAGGGGGTTGAGGGAATCATGTTTCCTTGATAAATAGCCTCTAAAATAAATAAAACAGTTTATTAACAATAAGTTATATGGTTATTAGTCAAAAGAAACCTAAAAATCATCCCCTAGAACCTTACATTAAACGCCTGAATTCAGGTCAAGCATTGCTAGTAGATTCACCGGAGAATGTGCTAGAGGTTGTGGGTATTTTACATAGTTATGGTATTGTCCTAGATGCCTATTCACGCAATCTAATTTATATTTCTGAGAATCAGTTTTTAGTCTTTTTTCCATTTTTTAAATATTTCAACGGTGACGTTTCTTTCCAGAAGCTGTTGCAGCACTGGTGGCATAATAGGATTAATTTTGAATATGCGGAATACTGTATGAAAGCCATGTTTTGGCATGGGGGTGGTGGATTAGATGCTTATTTAGATACGCCAGAATTTGAGCAACACTGTGCCGCTGCGATTCAGGCAAAGTTTCAGCGGAATCCTTTTGTGCAGGGGATAAATGAATTATTTCCCGATTTTCTCACCGAACAAGTGCGCCAGATGGCATATTACAGTGGCTTGGGGCAATTCTGGCGGGTGATGAGTGATATGTTTATGGAGTTATCTAATCGCTATGACAATGGGGAAATTAAGACAATTCCGCAAGTTGTTGAACATATTTTAAATGGGTTAGTAGCGGCGGCGAATAAACCGATTACTTATAGCGTGAAAATTCGCGATCGCGAGTATGAGATAATTCCTAAATCCGCTGGGTTAACGTTTCTGATGGATACGGCGGTACCCTATGTGGAGGCGATTTTCTTCCGGGGAACACCGTTTTTGGGGACAGTTTCCTATAACGCCCAAGCTAATCAGATTCCGCCAGAGCAAGGTAAGTTTACCTATGGGGCATTATATGCTGATCCGTTACCGATTGGGGGGGCGGGGATTCCACCGACATTATTGATGCAAGATATGCGTCATTACTTACCCGACTATCTGCATCAAGTGTATCAGCGATCGCGTCGGGGAGAGGATGACTTGCGGGTGCAGATTTGCCAAACGTTTCAGAAGTCGATGTTTTGTGTAACAACGGCGGCAATTTTGGGATTAGCGCCTCATCCCTTGGATACGACGCAACCGGAACAACAGGCGGAAAATCGGGCATATTTGGAGAATTGGATGGATCGATTTGTGACATCGCGGATCAATGATGTTAATCAGTAGGGGTTTGGTTACCAAACCCCTACTACTAAACCTCTAAACAACCTGATTCAGCCAACTAGGATAGGCACAAGACTGGTGATTTTGTAAGGATAATCCCTGATAAGTTTGACCTATTTCGCTAACACCCTGCTCAAATTCCTCCAAATTCATAGTGTCAACTTCAACAAGTGCCTCAAATGCAATTGTCCACCAATTCTCATTGTTAACTGTAAGCTGGGTTAATTCATAGGTAATCTCTTGGTAAAAACGTTGCGATCGCGCTTTCTTCACCTGCACCCATGATCCTTGCATCAAGCCGCCTTTGGGCATTAGACTCTCAGAGGTTGAGTCTTGACAACTCCACTTAATCCATTGCTCAATACTTCCTTCCCCGAAGCCACCAAATTGCCGCATACCCAATTCTGCTTTACGCCACTTAACCTCTAAACTGCCTTGCCGAAATTTAATATTCAGATAAGGACAATCGGGGATATAAAGACAGATATCCTCCCTTGTTTCTGGCAATCCTAATGTCTCACCTGGACAATCTGTGGCAAACCAATCGTTTACCTTTGTGGGGAGAATACCGCGATTGAACCATCGCAATTCTAACGTGATGAAGTCATTTGTCATTTTTTAGGGAACAGGGAATTAAAATTCAGCTCTAATCCTGCTGGTGGGCGAATTTATAAGCCCCGATAAAGGATAGTGCGATCGCGAAGGCTAATAACACTGGGATAGAGTACCAGGGAAACTCTTCTTAATATTACTTCATGATTCCGGGCATCTGGCTTATGGTGTGGGGGAGATTGGGATAAGTGGGTGGACACTGAGTCAAACCCCAGAACCTTTGTGATGCAGAATCGCTTATCCTTAGAATCAGAATAATTCAATGTCCTCCAACCGAAACCGATGAGTCTAGTCATACCGAATGACATCCTCCAAGCCACCAAGATGACTGAGGATGAACTGAAGCTAGAGATTGCCATCATGCTGTACAAACAAGAAAAAATCAGCAGTGGCAAAGTCCGCGCCTGGACTGGACTGAGCGTAATTGAGTTCCAACACGAATTAGGGAAACGAGGACTTTGTATCAACTATGATGTAGAAGATTTTCAGTCAGATATTCAAACCTTGCAGTCAATGGGCTTACTATGATTGTTGTCAGTGATACCTCACCCATCACCAATCTGGCAGCAATTGGTCAGCTCGATTTATTGCGGCAACTCTATAAAACCATCATTATTCCGCAAGCTGTCTATGATGAAATGGTGGCAGTGAATAAAATTGTTCCTGGTGCAGTCGAAGTACAGTCTCTATCTTGGATTCAGACTAAAGCAGTTGCTGATGTTCAAAGGGTGACAGACATTCAAACTAGCCAGAACAATATTGATTTGGGTGAAGCCGAAGCAATCATTTTGGCACTGGAATTGAAAGCTAACCTACTCCTGATGGATGAGCGGCGTGGCAGAGCGTTAGCAACCAATTATGGACTCAATGTAACTGGGCTGTTAGGCGTTCTACTACAAGCTAAACAGAATGGTTTCATTCCCACGGTTAAGCCTCTGATAGATCGGTTGATGGGGGAGTTAGATTTTCGGGTAAGTAGTCAGTTGTATGCAACAATTCTACAAGCGGCTGGTGAGTAGCTAACTTGGCTCAGAATGACACGTTAGAACACAAGACACAATTAAAGTTAACGGTTGAGATTAGGGAACAGGCAACAGTAAGAGTTTGAGGGCTGTTTACATAAATTAATGAGCGTGCCGTTTTCTTTTGTCCGACTACTTAGGGAACACAGAACAGGGAATTAAAATTCAGATCTAATCCTGCTGGTGGGCGAATTTGTAAGCGCCAACAAACGATAGTGCGATCGCGAAGGATAATAACACTGGGATAGAATACCAGGGAAACTGGGATAGGGGTAAATAGGCAGCCGCCCGTAATCCGGTACTGGCATAGCTGAGGGGTAACAAGTAGACGATAACTTTTAATGCCAAGGGTAATGTTCTCGGATCAAAAAAAGTTGCGCCCAAAAATGACATCGGTACAATCAAAAAATTGTTATAAAGTCCTACGGATTCCAAGGACTTTACATTCAATCCCACAATTACCCCTAAACCGGAAAATACGGCACAATTTAGCAGCAACACCAGCAAAAATAAGGGATTGATAAAGCTGAAAACTTTACCTGTAAATAGAACCGCTACCACAATCACCGAACCGGATGTCATCAACCCGCGCACGATTCCAGCCAAAATTTTACCCAAATACAGCGACAAGGGGTGTACAGGCATAAGTAGCGTTTCAGCAAACGTCTTGGTGTAAAGCCGTTCACCGCATATCGAAAAGGTTGTCCCACTGAAGCTAATCGTCATCGACGATAAAGCAATCATTCCCGGTAGGATAAACTCCAAATAGCTGTCACCCGCCGCCGATTCCATGGCTGAATTGAGGGTGCTACCCAATCCCAACCCAAATGCGATAATGTAAATTAGTGGGGAGATGAGTCCAGCCGCTGCGACTTGCCCAATTCTTACACGTAGCTTTAGCCACTCGCCCCAGAATACGGTGAGGCTATCAGCTAAGATGGTTTGCCACTGACTGCCTTTGAGAGTTTTGCCGAAGGAGAAGACGGGATTAGACTTCACAATATCGATATCGCTAACAGCTTTTCTTAATATTACTTCATAATTCCGGGCATCTGGCTTATGGTGTGGGGGAGATGGGGATAAAGCCCTGAAGTCCGAAGGGTTGACGGCGTTGGCTCGCCTGGAGAGCGGTCAGTTGGTTTTTGTTTACTCATAGGGTGTAAATTGCCCCATTTTCAGCTAACCAGTGCTTGCGCTTATCAAAATCGGGTAAGATTCGAGCTACTCTATCCCAGAAGGCACGGTTATGGTGTGGTTCGATGAGATGCACCAGTTCGTGAACGACGATGTATTCAATCATTGAGCGGGGAAGCATAGCCACCCGCCAGTGAAAATAGAGTCCGCCTTGAGGGGAACAGGAACCCCAGCGATAGACGAGTTCGCGCACTTGGAGGGAACGGGGGGATGCGCCGATGCGGTTGACTAGGGGGTTAATGGTGGCTTCGAGGTGGGGGGGTAGGTGAGTGCGATACCACTGGATGAAGTGTTCTTGACCCCGATGTTGTTGCGATAGCGAAGCGCTGCGGCGTTCGCCCTTGGCGTCTCCCCTTGGGAGAAGCGCAGATCGCAAAAGTTCAAAGCGGCTTTGGTAGAGTTGGAGGGGGGTTTTGGCATTATCAACGAGTCTGAGGCGATAGCTGCGACCAAGATAGTAAAATCCTTCTCCGGGGAGGTAGGTTTTTGTGCCAGTAGGTGCTTTGTAGGATTCTTTTTTGATGAGTTTACTGTAAATCCAGAAGCGACGCTGTTCGACAATGCGCTCTAGTTCGTCCTGGGGGACGTGGGGCGGTGTTACCAATACCAGGCTACCGTCTCGCTCGATGGCAATTTCTACCGTGCGGCGACGGGGACTTTCGCGTAATTCAAAGGAGAGTTCTTTAAATGTCAGGATGGTCATGCCCCTGATTTTATCGGAAATTTGGCGATTGACTCATTATTTTTTCTGTCTGGTAGGTTAGCAATTTTGAGGCGGGTATCAATCACGGCAATGAAAAATCTTCAACGGCACAACACCTAACCGACAACTTTCCAAACCTCCTCTCAAGCGTGTCGTTCGGCTAACTGAGTGATATCGTCAGCAAGTCTGTCTACTTCCTCATCCGCAAACAGCAGCTTATCCTCCAGTTTGAGCCAAATTCGCTTCCGCAGTTCCTCCCTCAGCGCTAAATCGTTCCAGAAGCCGACGATTTGGGTTTGTTGGTTGATAAACTCCACCAGTTCTGTGGCTAAGGTTTGGATTTGAGTTTTTATCTCCTCTGAGGGGGAGTCGAGGGTATCAATTAAGGTGTTGTAAAAGGGGCGGATTTTGGCGCTGGGTTGGTTATCGCTGGTTTCAGTTTCATCGGCGCGGACGTTTTGAGCGAGTCGGATAAATTCGGCGGCAATTATCTCCCAGTTTTCCCCGTGTTGTTGTAGGATATTATCTAACTTTTCACTCAGTTGGTGGTAGTAAACTGGGTCATCGTTGAAATGGGTACGGATGTGGTAACGGATGGCGTGTTCCATCTCGGCGGCGCGGGTTTGGGGAGAATGGCGCTGTTGGACTCGTTGCTCGAAGTCGAGGGAAAGGATATCAATTGGTGGTACCTTTAAATCAATTCCTTGGGCTTGAATATGTTGGTCGATCAGGGTGCGGACTTTTTCTTTGGCATCTTCGGGGCGTTCGTCGCGGAAAATATCATCAACCAGTTTTTTCAATCGTCCCAGTTGTTTGGCATCCTTAAGGTAACGCAGGGCTTGGGGACGGGGGAGAAAGGTATCCATTTCTTGCAGAAAGTCCCGCAAAAGATGGTAAAATTCAGCTCGAAGGCGTTCGTCGTAGAGTAGGTTAATACAGTCTTCTTCTTCGCCGTAAATATCTTTATTATGGTTGCGCCAGAAGTTGATCACGCGCTGATGGGCTTCGTCGAGTTTGGGTAATTCCTCTTGGATATCAAACCAGGCTCCCTCTACGTCTTCAGTATCGTAAACTTGCATGGCTTCAGCAATATCGATACCGTAGTAATCGACAATGAGACCGTAATTTTTACCTTCTGCGGTGCGGTTGGTACGGGCGATCGCTTGTAATAAGTCGTGTTCTTTTAAGCTGCGATCCACATAGAGGACTTGCTCTAAGGGTGCGTCAAATCCCACCAGTAATTTATTATTAACGATGAGGAACGCCATCCCGTCCTCTGCTAGGGGCTTACTGAAATTTTCTATATATGTAGTCTGGTTGGTTTCATCTGTCCACGGCTTCCAGGTTGAGGGGTCATTTTTGCTATCGGCGGAAATAATAGCCGCAAATTCTAGGCGTTGGATAGCGCTGAGGTGGGGATAGGCGGCGACTTGAAAGCGGAGGGTTTCGTCTAAGGTTTCTAGATCGGCATCGGCTAAACTTTGCAGAATGAGCGCTTTTTCTTGGAGTTCTTTCACTAGTTCGGCTTTCGCTTCACTGAGGTATTGCTGGTAGAGAACACAGGATTCGCGATCGCTCGCTGCTACTTGTGCCTTAAACTGGTGGGGCATAATCCGAGTAATATAGTGCCGCAGTATATGGCGGGCTTTGGATTGCATCAGTTCTTTGGCTTTGAGAACTTCTTTACTGGTGGCGTATTTGGCTTTAATTTGGTTGCGTTCTTCGGGGGTATAGTCTCGGAAGATGACCTCAAAAAGTTGGTCGAGGGTGTCAGCACCCCCTACTGCGCCCATTGCTTCTAAGCCTTCGTAGAAGATGGGGACGGTAACGCCGTCTTTTTGGGACTCGCGGATGGAGTAGGTATCGATATAGGAACCGAATATTTCGGTAGTGCGCTTCTTTTTTTTCGAGATAATCGGCGTGCCAGTAAAGCCAATTTTAGCGGCTTTCGGTAAGGCTGCACACAGATAAGTGTGGAGTGCTTTGCTGTGAGAACGATGTGCTTCGTCGATTAAAAGTAGGATTTTATCGGAGCGATTGAGGGCATATTCTTCTTCTATATAAGCTGGATTTTTCTCAAATTGCTCAAGCAGTTTTTTATCTTCAATAGAACCACCAATCTCATTAAACTTTTGCACCATCCCGAAGATTATACCGGGTTTAGTGGCGCGTAGTTTTTTGGCTAAATCATTGATACTCTGGGCAATTTGTAGAGTTTGCCCGGAGAGGGTAGCGGTTTCGGAAAGCTGTTGTTGTAAGTCCGTGCGATCGGTGATAATCACAACTTTAAAGGATTGCAGTTGGGGAATGGTGCGAATCTTGCGGAGGATGAACACCATATCTAAATTTTTACCAGAGCCTTGGTAATGCCAGATAATCCCGCCGCGAGGGTTAGGGGTATCCGGGGAAGCAGTGGGTTGTCCCTGTTGCAGGCGATGAATGGCTTTGTAGACGGCGCGAAATTGCTGGTAGCGGGGGACGATTTTCAGGCGGCGGTTGTGTTTGGTGGTAAATAGGGTGTAATGGCGCAGGATATCGAGGAGGTTTTCCGGGTGCAGCATCCCGGCGATAAGCTGCTGGCGGCGGTTAAGTCCAGCTTTGGTTTTACTATCTTCCTGTATTTGTTCCAGGTTGCGATCGCCTTCGGGGTTCGTTAATTGTAGAATACCCAAGGATGTGGCAATGGTTTCAGGGTCAAAAGGGCTAGTATCTCGCCATTCGAGGTAATGCTTGGGCTGACTGCCGACTGTACCGACTTTTGCCCGTCCTGGAGTGCAGGATATCATCAGTTGGTTGTAGTGGAATAGCGTCTCGATACCTTCGGGGATGTCACTATTACGCTGGTTGGAGTAGAAAAGGAGGTCGTTAATTCCCTGGTTTAGCTTATCGCTTCCGGCATCTTTGCATTCAATCACGACTAGGGGGATACCGTTGACGAATAGCACTAAGTCGGGACGCAGGGAACCTTTAGCACCGTTTACGCCGGGAGGATTGACGCGAAATTGGCTGATAATTAGGAAGTTGTTACGGTGGGGATGGTCGAAGTCAATCAGGTTAATTTTGACTCGTTTATTGTTGAGTCCGTCTACATAAACGCCGTTGAGGAGTCGGTTGGTGGCGGTTTCGTTTTTCTCAATTAGTTTACCGGGATCGAGGCGTTGGAGTTGTGCGATCGCTTGGTTAATTCGTCGTTCGTCTAGCCAGGGTTGATTATTGGGATTGAGGTTAATATCGCGGAGTTTTTGGCGCAGTCGGTTGAGGAGGAGTACCTCGTGGTAATTGTCCCGTTCTTCGGGTTGTTCTGCCCAAGGATTGGCGTTGATATGGTTCCAGCCTATGCTAGTAAGTTGGCGGATGGTTGGCTGTTCACAATAGTTGTATTCAGGGCTTAATTTTGCCATTTTAGTTCTCCTGGGTTGGGTCAGTTTTTACGCGAACTTTTCCGGTTAAGAGGTCTGTCATTAAACCTTTTTTTAGGAGTTTTAGTTTTTCCTGTTGAAGTTCCTTCGTTTGAATAAGCTTTTCATAAGTCTCAATCTGACTAATAATCCTGTTTTGCTCCTCAACTGAGGGTTTTGGAATAGGAAGAGAAGCAATATCCTCACTGGAAACGCCTGACACAGCTACTTGTCGAATTAGAGGTAATCTCAGGCGTTCCCCAATTTCACTGTTAAGAAAATAATTAGCAAAAGTAGGAACTAATTCATCTTTGGACAATCTGACGCGAATGATTGATGATTCAAATGTTGTTGCTTCATTAAGCTGAGGCACCAAAGAACAGCGACCAGCTCCTTCTAAGTTAAGAGATCGCCGAGCAAAAACTAAATCTCCTTGACACAAGCTAAATCGCTCTAATTCATCAGAGCTAACTTCAACACGAGCTGCATCTGAAGCATCTATTTCCAAGCCTCTAAACATTTGAGGCATATGAATCATTAAATTACCCTGTCCATAGTATTCAGCAGGTTTATAAAGTCCATTACGAGCAGGAACAGCATAAAAATTACAGAGCTTCCCAAATTCCCAATCTTTCGGAATTCTGCCCAGAGGTGAATCCTGGAACTGCTCAGGGTGGCGGGTAGGGTCTCTCAGTTCGCCATGCTCGTCAATGCCGCGTGTGAGGAGGTCGTGGAGGAGTCCGGCTTTTGTTTTCTTGAGTTTGGTGATGTGGGTGTCGGTGACGGCGATTAATTGGTCTATTGTGTCGAGGATTTGGGCAATTTTTTGTTGTTCTGGAGGAGGGGGGACAAAAATCTTTACCTTATAAGCATCATTGCGATTTAGTCCTGGAACACCTGTAGATGTGTCTAATTTATGCAGTGGTAGATACGTCAAATACCAATAAATCCATCGCAAATCATCCTCTGTTTTTTGTTGGACGTAGTAAGTCGTATCAATTGGATAAAATGCTTCGTTAGTCCAAAATACAGACCCAATACTTCCCTTCCGTCCTACAACAATACCAGGAGCCTCAACTAAGTAGTTTCTATGCTTACCGACAATCCCACTAGAACCATAGACAGGAAAACCTTCTCCGGTTCTCTCTGATTCCAACAGTCCCGCTCCATATTCTAAGTCGATGAGGTTAGCCAGTATTTTTTCTTGCCATTCATCAATTGATATTGACATACCCCAACCCCGGCAAAACCTCCTCCCCCGACAACACCACAGGCATCCCCACCACCTGTACAGGCGCATCGCCATGCGCCCCTACCCCTTGGCGATAAATTTCCACCTGCTGATCCTGGGGATTAATCAGCAGAGTAAAAGTCCCCCTTAAAAATTTAGGGGGATCTCAACTCATCAATCCGCCGACAAACCCCCTCAAAATAACTCATCACCTCAAAATTAGCAAACCTGATTACCCTCAATCCATAACCCTCCAAAACATCAGTTCTCTCCTGATCATAAACCTGCCCTTCTGGAGTAAAGTGGCTATCTCCATCAACCTCAATTACTAACCTCAGTGCAGCACAATAAAAGTCAACAATAAATTGATCAATGGGTCGTTGTCGCAGCACTCTAAAAGGAAAATTTCTAAGATAACCTTGCCACAACTTCTTTTCTGCGGGGGTAGGATTGTGTCGTAATTCCTTTGCTCTCGCTACAAGTTGAGGATTGTAAGGCAAGTAGAAGTCGGAAGTATTGAGTTTTTTATATCTTGGCATCGGGATATCCTTCCTACTATCCTTAAAAATTCCCCTAAATCACACATACCCCAACCCCCGCAACAACTTACCCAAATCCTGACTCAACCCCTCCTCTTCCTGCTCAATTTCCCCCAACGTCACCCGATACTTATCCCACCAATTCTCAACCGCCGCAATCACTAACTGCCGATGTTCCGTGACATACCGCTCCAACTGCGCCAATAAATCCACCCGAAATAACTCCAACACCAACTGCTGCGCTTCCTCCAAACTCAGCGCCTCACTCGCCTCCTGCAATCGTTCCACCAATTGCGCCTTTAATTCCCGCAGCCGCTTGCGAACCTCCCTCAACGCCTCTAAAATCTGGTAATAAGGCTTAAGCTGCTCCTCAATTTCACTAATTTCCCCCTCCACAGGCTCAACCTGCGATCGCAACTCTGCCAACTCCTCCTCTAACTCAGTCGTATCCCGCCCCTGTTTCGCCTCATATTTAATTGAACCTTTCTTTCGATTACTCCCCTGCAACACCTTAATCCGCTTCTGAGCATCCTTAATCGAATGCTTCAAATCCTTCAACTGCCCCTCTAACTCCTTGACAAAATTCACCGTTTCCCCATCTTCCGCTTCCCCCTCATCGCCCTGCTCAAAAGCCTCTTTTTCCTGCTCCAACCTGGCAATCTCCGCCTCGGTTTCTTCCAACTCTTGCAGGTATTCCGGCACCAATTTCTTAACAATTTTGTGACTCAAGGGGTCAAACTTCTGTGCCGACTTCCTATCCTCATCCTCAATTTCATCCCGAATCGACTCCACCCAGGAGTCAATCAACCCCTTAAACCCCCGGCTTTCCAATCGCTTCAAATCCGCCGATTCCTCATAAGCTTCCTCCCACCAACTAACAATCACCCCCATCGTCTTAAACCGATCCAACAACCCAATCGGGCGCACCGCCTGTTCAAATGTCTGCAATAACTGCGATCGCAACTTCATCAACTGCTTAGTATTAGGCAGTTCAATCAAATCCAATTCCTGCTGTTGCCACCATGCCAACGTCACCAGGCGCAGCTTTTCCTCCTGCTGTACTACCCCCGGATTCGTTTCAATTTGCGGCTTAATCTGACTCCGTTCTGTTAGCGTCGGCACAAACTCAAAATACACAACCACCTCTATCCTGCCCTCCGTTGCAACAGCGCCATCGGGTCAAACCCGTGGGCAGCAAATAACTCTCGCTTGGCTTCAATTTCCGACTCCGGTATCCCTCCCATCAGATGCGCCCGGACATCCTGGGGTTCTGGTGGTGGGGTATTATCGGCATAACGGCGGATATTACGTCATAAGCGATGGTGAAAGCCCTCGTGATTTATCCGAGGGATGAAACCGAGCAATGTGTTTAGTTTAGCAACTTTAGTTGCTTTTCTTTCTAATCTTAGGTATAATAATAATATGAGAAACAGAGTTTGTAGGTG